>DASZVK010000274.1:0-2407 GCA_035547175.1 Solirubrobacteraceae bacterium | reverse complement strand
AACCTTGCGCAGCGGCTCGGCGCGGTCGACGGCGACGATCTCGGCGTCGGCGCCGAACGCCGCCCCGAAGCCGAGCCGGAAGTCCATCGGCACGCCGACGACGAGCGCGACGTCGGCGCCGGCCAGCGCCTGGCCGCGCGTGCGCGCGAAGAACAGCTCGTGGTCGGCGGGCACGCAGCCGCGCGCGAGGCCGTTGAGGAACACGGGGACGCCGCGGCGCGCCGCCAGCTCGAGCAGCTCGCGCTCGCCGTGGCCCCAGTACAGGTTCGTCCCCGCCATCACGACCGGCCGCTCGGCGTCGCGCAGCAGCGCGACGGCGCGCTCGACGTCGCCGCGCACGGGGTCCTCGAAGGCGAGCGGCTCCTCGTCGGCGGGCTCGGCCGCCTCGGAGAAGACGTGGTCGAGCGGGAAGTCGACGAACGCCGGGCCGGTGTGCGGGCGCAGCGCGACGCGGAACGCCTCGTCGACCAGGCCGGGGATCTCGGCCGCCGACTCGGCGGTCGCCGCGAGCTTGGTCAGCGGCCGCACGAACGGAACGTGGTCGACCTCCTGCAGCGACCCCTGCCCCCAGCGCCACGCCGGCGCGCGCCCGCCGAGCACGACGAGCGGCGAGCCGTTGGCCTGCGCGCTGCCCAGCGCGCTCATGCCGTTGGTCACGCCCGGGCCGGCGGTCAGCGCGGCGACGCCCGGCTCGCGCGTGACCTTCGCCCAGCCCTCGGCGGCGAACGCCGCGCACGCCTCGTGGCGCACGTCGACGATCTCGATGCCCTCGGCGCGGCAGCCGTCGTAGATCGAGAACAGGTGCCCGCCCGACAGCGTGAAGAGCCTCGTGACGCCGTGCGCGCGCAGGCGCCGGGCGACGAGCCGACCGCCGTGGAGCCGGGTCGCCCGGTCGTCCTCGGCGTCGAGCGTCATGCGGCAACGCTAGATCATCGGGATCGCCCTCCCGAGGCCGGCTGGCCGGGACACGCGGTGTGTCACAGTTCCACCTGACCACGCCGGAACCAGGGAGCAGCACGGTGAGCGACGCGCCGGACCGCAGCGCCGAAGAGGTCAGGGACCTGCTCGAGCAGGCGCTCTTCGAGATCCGCAGGGTCATCGCAGGCCAGGAGCAGATGCTCGAGCGGGTGCTCGTCTGCCTGCTGACCGGCGGGCACCTGCTGATCGAGGGCGTGCCCGGCCTGGCCAAGACGCTGACCGTCAAGACGACGGCGAGCGTGCTCGGCGGCTCGTTCCGGCGCGTCCAGTTCACGCCCGACCTCGTCCCCTCCGACCTCGTCGGCACGCGCATCTTCCGCCAGGACTCGGGCTCGTTCTCGACCGAGCTCGGGCCGGTGTTCTGCAACTTCCTGCTCGCCGACGAGATCAACCGCGCGCCCGCGAAGGTCCAGTCGGCGCTGCTGGAGGTCATGCAGGAGCGCCAGGTGACGATCGGCCACGACACGCACGCGGTGCCCGACCCGTTCCTCGTGATGGCGACGCAGAACCCGATCGAGTCCGACGGCACCTACCCGCTGCCCGAGGCGCAGGTCGACCGCTTCATGCTCAAGGTGCTCGTCGGCTACCCGGCCCACGACGAGGAGCTGACCGTGATCCAGCGCTCGCTGGAGCCGCCGCCGCGGCTGACGCCGGTGCTGTCGCTCGACGACCTGCGCGCGATCCGCGCCGACGTCGCGCGCGTCTACGTCGACCCGAGCCTGATGAGCTACGCGCTGTCGCTCGCGGCGGCCACGCGCGAGCCCGCCGGCGTCGGCCTCGGCGAGCTCGAGCGCTTCGTCTCCTTCGGCGCCAGCCCGCGCGGGCCGATCAGCCTCGTGCAGGCGGCGCGCGCGCTGGCGCTGATCCGCGGGCGCGACTACGTGCTCGCCCAGGACGCGCGCGAGCTGGCCAAGGACGCCCTGCGCCATCGGATCGTGCTCTCCTACGAGGCGCTCGCCGAGGGGCGCGACGCCGACGCGGTGCTCGACGCGGTGCTGGAGAAGGTGCCAACGCCGCAGATCGACCTCGCCCGCCGAGCGGCATGATCGAGGGGCTCCTCCGCCGTCGTGAGGAGCCCGCCCGGCCCGGGCCGGGGCCGATGCCCGAGGCGCTGCTGCGCGCGCTCGACCTGACGATCGCGCGGCGCGTGGCGGGCCAGTCTCCGGGCGAGCACCGGTCGGCGTCGCTCGGCCAGGGGACCGAGCTCGCCCAGGTGCGCCCCTACCAGCCGGGCGAGGACGACGTGCGCCACATCGACTGGGCCGTCACCGCGCGCACCGGCCAGCCGCACGTGCGCGTGCACCTCGCCGAGCGCAGCCTCGTCACCTGGGTCGTGCTCGACGCGTCGCCGTCGATGCGCTTCGGCACCGCGCGGCGCCGCAAGGCCGACGTCGCGGAGGGCGCCGCGCTCGCCGTCGGCTACGTCGCG
>DASZVK010000273.1:0-6771 GCA_035547175.1 Solirubrobacteraceae bacterium | reverse complement strand
GTTGAACAGCGGCTCGGCGACGAAGTCGTAGCCGCCCTGCGCCACCCACGAGGAGCGGAAGTTGCCGCGACACATGTGCGTCGCGATCGTCATCCCCTCGGGCCGGCCCTCGAGCGCGGCGTTGAACGTCCTGATGTACGTGAGGTGCTGGTGCTCGCCGTCCTCGCCGCGCTCGTCGAACGCCGCGCGCTGGTCGGGGTCGTTGAGGTACGCGAGGCTCGTGTCGTCGAGCTGCAGATAGGTGCAGCCGAGGTCGGCGAGCGCCCTGATCTCCTGCTGGTAGACCTTCGCGAGGTCCGACCAGAACTCCGCCATGTCCGGGTAGGCGTCCTGGTCGATCGCGGCACGGCCGCCGCGGTAGTGGACCATGCTCGGCGACGGGATCGTCAGCTTCGGCGTCCCCTTCGTGACGTTGTCCTTCAGGAACGCGAAGGCGTCGGCGAAGATCGTGTGGTCGAACGAGAGCTTGCGCGTGACCACCGGCTTGGTCGGGGTGAAGAGGATCGTCCCGCCCTCGTTGTTGAACGTCGAGGGCATCGCCTCGGTGGCCCGCTCGACGCCGCCGATCTCGTAGATGAAGTCCATGTGCCACGAGCCGCGGCGCAGCTCGCCGTCGGTGACCGCCTGCAGGCCGACGTCCTGCTGGAGCGCGATCACGTCGCGGATCGCGTCGTCCTCGAGGCGGCGCAGGTCCTCGGCGGGCAGGTCGCCCGCCTCGTAGCGCTCGCGCGCCGCGAGGAGGCTCTCGGGTCGCAGCATGCTGCCGACGTGGTCAGCCCTGAAGGGCGGGGTGGTGCGAATCGACACGAGGTCCTTTCTCCGTGATCCTATAGGCGATCGTACATGATCTAGGCGGCGGGCATGTCCATCGGCGCGAAGCGCCGGGCGAACCGCCACTCCCCCTCCTCACGGACCAACTCGTCCTCGTAGTGGCCGACCTTGCAGAGGCTCGGCCCGCCCGCGTCGTCGCGCGTGACGTAGACCCACGTTGAGCGGGCGGTCGCGCGATCGCCATCGATCGATATGTCCGGGTTGACGACGATGTGGAGATCGTCGCCGACGCCCGCGGACAGCAGGCTGCCGCGCATGCCGTCGACAAGGCGCTCGATCGCGTCGCGCCCCTTCGCCTCTCCACCCGCGGCCACGAACTCGCCCTCGGCGGCGAACAGCCCCGCGTAGCCACCGAAGTCCTTCTCGTCGAGGCAGTGCCGATAGCGCGTAAACAGCGCCTCGATCGCCTCGCGGTCCTCCAGGCGCCTTACGCGCGCCTCGAGCTCGGCCAGCCGGTCGGTCATCTCAGTCCTCCGATCTGCGGTGTTCGCCTACAGGGTTCGGGTCCGCGACCGCCGCGGCCCCGCTCTCCAAGAAGAGGGCGAGCGTCGCGGCGCCGGGGTCGACGATGCCGCGGGCGACCTCGCCGACGTAGCTGGCGCGGCCGCGCCGGGCCACCAGCGACGCCGTCTCCTCCGCCCCGGCCCGCGCGGCCCGCGCCGCCGCGGTCAGCGCGGCCACGACGTCGGCGCCGGACTCCGCCGCCGCCGCCACCGCCTCGGCGGCGGGCGCCATCGCATCGACCATCGTCTTGTCGCCGACCTCGGCGCCTCCGAGCCGGCGCACGACGGCCAGCCCAGCGGCCAGCCCCGCGGCCAGCCCGTCCGTCGCGATCTCCGGGCCGTCGCCCGCGGCCCTGGCCAGCTCGCGGTACCACATGCCGAACAGCGGGCCGCTGGTGCCGCCGGTCGCCATGAAGGCGGCCGACAGCGCCGAGAATGCGTCCGCCGGCAGCGCCAGCGGGCCGTCGCCGAGCCTCGCGCGCGACGCGCGGACCGACGTCACGAGGTTGGTGCCGAAGTCGCCGTCGCCCGCCTTGCGGTCGAGGTCGCCGAGCGCCTCGGCGTCCCGCTCGGCCGCGTCGAGGAACGCCTCGGCCCAGCGCCGCGCGCCCGCCGCGTCCAGGCCGCTCACCAGGTCAGCCCGGGCGTCCGCACGGGAGCGTCCCAGAGGTCGAGGATCTCCGCGTCGGCCCTGGTGAGCGTGACCGAGCAGCCGGCCATGTCGAGCGCGGTGACGTACGGACCGACCAGCGCGCGGGCGACCTCGACGCCGCGCCGCTCCAGGACGCCCGCGGCCGCGCCGAAGACGACGTTCAGCTCGATCGGGTGCGTGGCGCCCAGGCCGTTGACGATCGCGATCACCTCGTCGCCCGCGACGAGGTCCAGCGCATCGGCGACCGGCGTCGTGAGGCTCGCGGCGAGCTCGTCGGCCGACGCGAACGACGTCCGACCGATCCCGCGCTCGCCGTGGATGCCGACGCCGAACTCGACCTCGCCGTCGAGCAGCTCGAACGACGGCTGGCCCTCGCCCGGGTGGGCGGGGGCCGCCAGCGCGAGGGCCATCGACCGCGAGCCGTCGGCCACCCGCTCGCCGAGCGCCTTCAGCTCGGCCAGCGAGGCGCCGCGCTCGGCGGCGGCGCCGCACACCTTCTCCACGGTCACGACCGCAGCCGTCCCCCGGCGACCGGGCAGGCCCGGGTCGTCGCTGTCGGTGGCGAGGTCGTCGGCGACGACGACCGTCGCGACCTCGATGCCGTCGTCCGCGACCAGCTCGGCGGCGATCGAGAAGTTCAGCTTGTCGCCCGTGTAGTTCTTGACGATGTGCAGCACGCCGGCGCCGGCGTCGACCGCGCGCGTAGCGGCCTCGACCTGCTCGACGGTCGGGCTGGAGAAGATCGCGCCCGGCACGGCGGCATCGAGCATCCCCTCCCCCACGAAGCCCGTGTGGAGCGGCTCGTGGCCCGAGCCGCCGCCCGAGAGCAGCCCGACCTTGGACGCCCGAGCGGGCGTCGCGCGGACGACGTAGCTCGGGTCGCGGTTCCATCGCACGAGGCGCGCGTTGGCCAGCTCGAAGCCGGCGAGCCCCTCGCGCACGTGGTCCTGCGGGTCGTTGACGAACTGCCGGCGCGTCATGCGGCCGCCCGCGTCCCGTGGCAGGGCAGCGGCGCCGAGGCGACCTTCGTCCGGATCGCGAAGACGGTCGTCGACGAGCACACGAACAGCGTCCTCAGGTCGGGCCCGCCCCAGGCGAGGTTGCCGGGGAACTCGGGCGTGCGGACCGTGCCCAGGTGGCGGCCGTTCGGGTCGATGACCCAGATCCCCTCGGGCCCGCTGGCCCAGATGTTGCCGAGCTCGTCGCACTTCATCCCGTCGGGCGTGCTGGCCCCCACCTCGCCGGTCCCCAGGCCCTCGAAGAACAGCCGTGACGGGCCGAGCCCCCCGTCGGGGGCGACCTCGAAGACCTTGATGTGACAGCGCGGCGAGTCGTTGACGTACAGCAGCGACTCGTCGGGCGAGAAGCACAGCCCGTTGGGCTGCTCGAACTCGTCGCGCGGGACGAGCAGCCGCAGGTCGCCGCCGTCGCGCTCGCAGCGGAAGATCCCCTGGAAGTCCAGCTCCGGGTCGCGCTCGATCCCGATGCGGTCGTTCCAACGGCCGTAGTTCGGATCGGTGAAGTAGATCGAGTCGTCGCTGCGGGTGACGATGTCGTTGGGGCTGTTGAGCTCCTTGCCCTCGAAGTGCGACGCCACGACCTCGCGCCCGCCGTCGCCCGTGAAGCGGCTGACCAGGCTCGTGTCGGACTCGCAGACGAGGTAGGTGCCGCCGCGCTCGTAGACCATCCCGTTGCCCTTGTGGTTGGGCGTGACATAGGGCACCGGCGCACCGTCCCCCGTCCAGCGGTAGCGGATGTCGGCGGGGATGTCGGAGAAGATCAGCGCCTGCTCGGCGCCGCTCCACGCCGGCCCCTCGGTGAACTCGTAGCCGTCGCCGAGCTGGACGCGCTCGGCGTCGTGATCGATCAGGTCGGCGAGCTCGGTCACGCGTAGTACTCCGGGGCGAGGGCGAACGAGGGCCAGGCGACCGGGTCGTGGCCGGGCACGACCGTCGCCTGCGAGCGCCACGCGAGGCGACGCAGACGGCGGACCGAGCGCGTCGCGTCGGCCAGCGACAGCGTGAACGCGGGCGTCTGGGTCTCGGAGAGGTGCTCCATCGTGTTCGCCGCGTCGATCGCGAGCAGGAAGACGGTGCCGCTGGGCAGGCGCACCTCGAACGACAGGTGGCCGGCGGTGTGCCCGGGCGTGCGCCAGCAGGTCAGCGTGCCGTCGCCGAACAGGTCGTAGCCGTCCTCGTGGTCCTCGAGCAGCACCCACGGGACGCCGGGCTTGTCGTAGTCGGCCGGGCAGTACGCGGCGCGGTTCCAGCTCTGCAGGTTGTGGGCGGCGTCGTACTCGGTGCGCGTGACCAGCACCTCGGTATTGGGCAGGCGGTCGATGACCGCGAGCCCGCCGGTGTGGTCGAGGTGCAGGTGGCTCTGGACGACCCAGCGGATGCTCGCCGGATCGACGCCCACGCGCTCGAGCTCCGGAAGCAGGGCCTGCTCGGGCGCCATGATCACCGGCGAGCGCTCGGCCAGGTAGCCCCAGTGCTTGACGGGGTCCTCGGCGACCTCGGGCGCGTTGCCGCCGTCGATGACCACGTTCCCCCGCGGGTGGGTCAGCAGGTACCAGGGCGTGGGGTTCTCGACGCGCGAGTCGTCGAGCGCGTCGCCCGCGTTGACGACGTACCGCGGGAGCCTGATGACCCCGCACTCGAACAGGTACAGCCTGATGTCGTCCGTCACGGCACACCTCCTCCGGAGCCCGCCGGCGCCCCCGGCCCTCCGCAGCCTTTGGCACGATCCTATAGCATTTCGCTGCGTTATCTGGTTGGTCGATCGGGCGAGGAGGAGCGGTTGCCTGGAGGAGCGGTGGATCTCGGGCTGGCCGACAAGGTCGTCGCCGTCACGGGCGGGGCGTCGGGCATCGGGCGGGCGGCCGTGGAGGCGTTCGCGCGGGTGGGGGCGACGGTCGTCGCCTTCGACCGCAACCCCGACACCCTCGCCAGATTGGCGGCGGAGGTCGACGGGATCGAGACCGAGCAGCTCGACGTCGCGGACGCCGCGGCGGTCGACGCGGCGTACGACGCGATCGTCGCGCGCCACGGCCGGATCGACGTCGGCGTCAACAACGCGGGCATCTCGCGCGGGCTGGCCTGGCTGCACGACGCGCGCGAGGAGGACTGGGACGCGGTCCTCGACGTGAACCTCAAGGGCGTCTGGCTGTGCATGCGCGCGCAGCTGCGGCACATGTACGCCGCGAAGGCCGGCGTCATCGTCAACACCGCGTCGGCCGCGAGCTTCGTCGGCGGCCCCGGCGTCGCCCACTACGTCGCCTCCAAGCACGGCGTGGTCGGCCTCACCCGCACGGCCGCGCTCGAGTACGCGCCGCTCGGCATCCGCATCAACGCGGTGGCGCCGGGGACCGTCGACACCGCCATGTCGGACTCGTTCGCGGAGGAGCGCATCGAGGACCCCTTCGCCGACGCGCTCGTGCGTCAGCCCCATCCCCTGCGCCCCGTCGCGCAGCCCGGGGAGATCGCCGACGCGATCCTCTACCTCGCCGGCGACCTGTCGACGTTCGTCACCGGGTCGGTCCTCTCCGTCGACGGCGGCTTCCTGGCCCAATGAGCGAGGCGAGCGACGCGCGGCGCCCGGTGGTCGCCGCCGGCGACGTCGAGCGCTGGGACGCAGAGGTCGACGTCGTGGTCGTCGGCGCGGGTGGATCGGCGCTGACCGCCGCCGTGATGGCGGCGGAGGCCGGCGCCTCGGTCCTCGTCCTGGAGAAGGCCGCGGAGATCGGCGGGACCACGGCGAAGTCCGGCGGCGGCGTCTGGGTCCCGCTCAACCGCCACATGAAGGCGCTCGGCATCCCCGACTCGCGCGAGGGCGCGCTGCGCTACATGGCGCGCACGTCGCGCCCCGCGCTGTACTCGCCCGGCGCGTCGCACATGGGGCTGCCGGAGTGGGAGTACGAGGGCCTGTGCCTGTTCGTCGACGAGGGCGCCACCGCGTTCGCCTCGCTCGAGGACATCGGCGCGCTCGCGATGGCGCCGGTGCCCGACTTCCCCAACTACTACACGGCGGTGCCCGAGGACGTGCACAAGCGCGGCCGCGGCATGTCGCCCGTCGACGACGACGGCGTGCCCGCGGACGGCACCGAGATGATCCGGCAGCTGAGCGAGGCGCTCTTCCGGCGGGGCGGCTCGATCAGGGTCGAGCACCGAGCGGTGGGCGCGGTCGTCGACGGCGACCGCGTCGTCGGCGTCGTCGCGCGGACGCCCGCGGGCGCTGCGGCGTTCCACGCCGCCCGCGGCGTGGTGTTCGGCTCCGGCGGCTTCACGCACGACCCCGAGCTGCGACGCGCGTACCTCCAGGGCCCCGTCTTCGGGGGATGCGCGGCGATCACCAACGAGGGCGACTTCGTGCCGATCGCCCAGGAGCTCGGCGCGGAGATGCGCAACATGACCGAGGCGTGGTGCGTCCCGGTGATCCTCGAGCGCGCGCTGGCCCGCGACCCGGACCTGCACGGCACGTTCAACATCGTCGGCGACTCGATGCTGTGCGTGAACCGCCACGGCCGGCGGGTCATGAACGAGAAGCTGCTCTACAACGAGACGGGCGGCCCGATGCGGGCGTTCGACGCGGCGCACAGCGAGTACCCGAACATGCTGCTGTTCGCGATCTTCGACCAGGCCTGCCTGGAGCGGTTTCGCGGCAGCGTCTTCGACGGCGGCCTGATGCCGATGCCCGGCGACGACGACCGCCACGTCCTGCACGCCGACACGCTCGCGGGCCTCGGCGCCGCGATCGACGCCCGCCTGGCCGAGATCGAGCACGAGA
>DASZVK010000272.1:0-3678 GCA_035547175.1 Solirubrobacteraceae bacterium | reverse complement strand
GGCTCCGGGCGCAGCAGCGCGCGGAGCTGGCCGGGGGTCGGCTCGGCGCCGGCGTCGAGCGCGTCGAGCGCCGCGGCCGCGCCGCCGAGCGGTCCGGTCACGACGACGACGTCGCCGGCCGCCGCGCCGTCGCGACCGACGACCTCGTCGGCGCGCTGCGCCCAGCCGACGACCGTGACGGCGATCGTCAGCGCGGGCGCGGCGGTGACGTCGCCGCCCGCGATCGTCGTGCCGGTGCGCCGCGCCAGCGGCGCCATGCCCTCGACCAGGCGCTCCGGCCGGTCGAGGCCCGGCGGGACGCCGAGCGCGAGGTACGCCTCTCCGGCCGCCACGCCCATCGCCGCGAGGTCGGACAGCGCGGCCGCCAGCGCGCGGTGGCCCACGTCCTCGAGCGTCGCCGGCGCGCCGAGGCGGAAGTGGACGCCGTCGACCATCGCGTCGACGGAGACGACCGCGTAGCCGCCCGCCCGCACGACCGCGGCGTCGTCGCCGATGCCGCGCACGACGCGGCCGCCGGGCGCGCCCTCGCCGGCGTGGACGATGCGGGCGATCGCCTCGATCAGCGCCAGCTCGCCTGCGGGCCGGGGCGCCGTCACTTGTGGCGGTAGACGATCCGGCCGCGCGTCAGGTCGTAGGGCGACAGCTCGACGCGGACGCGGTCGCCGGGGAGGATCCTGATCCGAAAGCGGCGCATCTTGCCGGCGACGTGCCCGAGGATCTCGTGCCCGTTGTCGAGCGCGACGCGGAACATCGCGTTCGGCAGCGCCTCGACCACCTCGCCCTCGAGCTCGAGCTTCTCTTCCTTGGGCACAGTCGCGGCAGACAGTAGACCGTCCGCGCGCCCGCGGCCGAGCCCGCGATTCAGCCCGGCTGCGCCCCGCCGGTGGCCGATGCGGCGGGCGGCCCGGCGCCGCCGACGGCCGACGGCGTCGAGGGCGCGCCCGTCTCGGGCGGTGCGGCCGAGCCGCCGTTGGAGCTCGGCGGCGGGGCGGCGGTCGTCGTCGGCTGGGCCGGCGCGTCCTGGCCGGCCTGGAGGGCGTTGCCCTTGGGACCGTACTTCGACAGCGGGCCGTTCCACGGCACGGCCACGAACGGCTCGGTCGGCTTGGGGAACTGCCCGCAGAAGCCGCCCTTGGCGACCTTCATGTAGGCGCCCCAGATCGGCGCGGCGACGACGCCGCCCGAGCCGTTGGGCATCGACGCGCGCGAGTCGGCGTGCCCGACCCAGACCGAGGTCGCCAGCCGCGGCGTGTAGCCGACGAACCAGGCGTCGGTGAAGTCGTCGGTCGTCCCCGTCTTGCCCGCCGCCGGGCAGCCGATGTCGGCCGCGGTGCCGGTGCCGTACCGGATGTTCTGCTCGAGGACGTCGGTCGCCTTGGCCGTCTCGCCGTCGGTGAAGATCTTCGTCCGCTGGACGGGGAACGGCACCTCGACCTTGCCGCCGGGGAAGATCACCTTCGTCACCGCGATCGGGTCGACGCGGTAGCCGCCGTTGGCGATCGACGCGTAGGCGCGGGCCATCTCCAGCGGAGAGACGCTGGCCGTGCCGAGCACCTCCGACGGGTAGCCGTGCAGCGGGCTCGTGATGCCCATCTCCCGGGCGGTCTCGGCGACGGACTTCGGCCCGAGGTCTAGGTCGAGCTGCATGTAGATCGAGTTGTCCGAGCGCAGCGTCGCGCGCACGAGGTTGGCCCGGCCGATGTAGGTGTTCTCGTAGGTGTGGACGTCGATCGGCCCCCACACCGGGTCGGTGAACTTCAGCGGCATCGAGATGTAGCTCGTCGCCGCGGGGTCGACGCCGCGCTTGAGCGCGGTCATCAGCGCCATCACCTTGAACGTCGAGCCGGCCTGGCGCCGGCCCTGCGTGGCGAGGTTGAACTGCAGGTCGCCGTACTCGCGCGAGCTGGCCATCGCGAGGATGTAGCCGGTGCTGGGGTCGATCGTCACCAGCGCCGCGTCGCGGTCGGTCCCGGCGATGCCCTTGGCCAGCGCGGCGCGCGCCGCCGCCTGGAGCCCGAGGTCGAGCGTCGTGTGGATGTGCATCCCGCCGCGCTGGACGCGATCCGGCCCGTACTGCGCGGTGAGCTGGTCGGTGATGTAGTCGAGGAAGTAGCCCTCGCGGCGCTGCGTGTAGTAGCGCGACTGCTTGACGCCGAGCGGCGAGGCCTTCGCCGCGCGCGCCTGGGCGGCGGTGACGTAGCCCTGCTCGGCCATCTTGTCGAGGACCTCGTTGCGCCTGTGCAGCGCCGCGCCCGGGGCGTAGTGCGGGTTGTAGAGCGTCGGCGCCTGCGGCAGGCCGGCCAGCAGCGCCGCCTGCGGCAGCGTCAGCCTGGAGGCGGTCGTGTCGAAGAAGATCCGCGCCGCCGCCTGGACGCCGATCGCCTCCTGGCCGCCGGCCGTCCCGTACTGGACGTTGTTGAGGTAGCTGGTGAGGATCCACTCCTTGCCCGCGCGGCCGGGATGCTTGCTCTCCATCTCCTGGGCGAGCTTGGCCTCGCGGACCTTGGTCTTGAAGTCGCGGTTCGCGCTCTCGCCCGGGTAGATGTTCTTGATCAGCTGCATCGTCAGCGTCGAGCCGCCCTGCAGCGGCTCGTGCGAGCGCAGGTCCTTGATCGCGGCGCGCACGATGCCGATGTAGTCGACGCCCTTGTGGTCGAAGAAGCGGCGGTCCTCGACGGCGACCGTCGCCTCGCGCATGACCGGCGCGATCTGCGCGCCGGAGATGCGCTCGCGCAGGATCGGCGAGCTGATGAAGCCCAGCCGCGTGCCGTCGGCGGCGTAGACGATCGAGCTCTGGCCCTGGCTGACGGGCCGCAGGTCGCCCAGCGACGGCCCCGAGCTGGCGACCCCGAGCACGTAGACCACGGCCGCGACGGCGGCGATCGCCAGCGACGCCACGAGGATCCCGAGCCCCAGCAGCAGCGGCCGGGCGCGGGAGTGGCGGCGATGGCGTCGGCGGTGGCGCTCGCGGCGGGACATCGCAGGCAGAGGGTAGACCGGGCCGTCCTTCGCCCGGCCGGTCCGGGCTCCTGCCCGCGCGTCGGAGAGGATGTGCCGATGGGGCCCTCGCCGGACCGCCGCCGGTCGTCGCCGCTCGCGACCGCGGCGGCGGCGCTGCTGGCCACGCGCGTCGTCGTCTGGGCCGCCGGCATGGGCGCCGTCCACTTCGCCGGCCTGTCGAGCCGGGCGCGCGACTTCGACCCGCGGGGGCTGACGAGCGGCTTCGGCTCGCTCGGCGACCTCCTGCTCGCGCCCGCCGCGCGCTGGGACGCGACCTGGTACCTGACGATCGCCCACGACGGCTACCGCGGCGACCCGGCGCGGGCGGCGTTCTTCCCGCTCTACCCGCTGCTGGCGCGCGGCGCGGTGGGCGGCGTGCTCGTCTCGTTCGTCGCGAGCTGGCTGGGCCTGGCGGCGCTGCACCGGCTGACGGCGATCGAGCTCGGCGACGCGCCCGCGCGCGCGGCGGTCTGGCTGCTGGCCTGCTTCCCGGCCGCCTTCTTCCTGACCGCCGTCTACTCCGAGGGGCTGTTCCTGGCGCTGTCGGTCGGCGCGGTGCTCGCCGCGCGGACCGATCGCTGGGCGATCGCGGGCGTGCTCGGCGCGCTCGCCGCGGCGACGCGCAGCGCCGGCGTCGTGCTGCTCGTGCCGCTGGCGCTGCTGTGGTGTACGCGCTCC
>DASZVK010000271.1:0-7801 GCA_035547175.1 Solirubrobacteraceae bacterium | reverse complement strand
CAGCGCAGCGCCGGGACGCCGTACGCGCCGCTCGCCGACGTCACCGAGGCCGACCGCGAGGCGGCCGAGCGCGAGCTGGCCGCCGGCGGCCGCGAGGTGGAGCGGCTGTTCGCCGCCGCGCGCGCGATCGGCCACGACCCGTCCTGCGAGCCGGCGCGGGCGCGCCTGCGCGCGCTGCTCGAGCGCTTCGGCGGCGACGCCGCGGCGACGATCGCAGCCGCGGCCCGCGCCCACGACGCCCGTCCCGCGCTCGTGCTCGCCGAGGCCGACGAGCTGCTCGCGGCGCCCGAGCTGTGCGACGCGATCGCCGCGATCGGGGCCGGCGACCCGGTGACGGTCGCGATCGCGATCGACGACGCCCGCTTCGCCGAGCTCGTGCCCGCGCTCGAGGTGCTGCTCGCGGGGCGCGGGCTCGACGGCGACGAGGGCGCCGACCTGCTCGCCTTCCCCTGCCCGCCGGCGGTCGTCCAGCAGCTCCCCGAGGGGACCGTCGCCGCGATCGTCACGGCGACGCCGCGGCGCGGCGCGATCCCCTGCTTCGGAGCCGCCGACGGCGCGGCGCTGCGCGAGCTCGTCGCGCGGCCGGCCGTCGCCGCGGCGTAGCTAGTCGCCCGGCCCCGGCGGCGGCGCCGCGGGCGCGCCCAGCGCGTCGAGGCGCCGCAGGATCTCCATCGCCTCGGCGCGCAGCTGGCGGTCGACGACGCGCCAGTCCTCGTCGGAGAGCTTGCCCGTGCCGCGGTCGAGCTCGGCGTCGCGGATCTCGCGGTACTTGGCCTCCTTGGCCGCCTCCAGCTCCTCGCGCGCGGCCTGCTCGGCGTCGTCGGCGGCGGCCGTCACGCCGCGGCGCAGCGGCGCCCCGACGACCCAGACGATGGCGGCCAGCAGCAGCAGCACGATCAGGGCCTCGAGCACGCCCACCGCGGTCGTGCGGGCGCGCCTAGGCGCGGCCCAGCTCCCGGGCCACGCGCGCGGCGTAGCCCGCGGTGACGCGTCGGCGCGCCGCGTCGGCCCCCGGCCACAGCGAGATCAGGCCGCCGAGGAACACGACGAGCCCGCCCAGCCAGATCCACGTCACCATCGGCGAGTCGATCACCCGGAACGGCGCCGCGGGCCGCTCGGCGACGTACTCGTCGACCAGCCGCTGCAGGAGCTGGTTGAAGGCCAGCACCTGCTCGTCGGCGCTCTTCAGGCGGCCGTCGGAGATCGCCTTGACGAGCTGGCGGTCGAAGTAGCGCGCGCGGGGCAGCAGCAGCGTCGGCACGTCGGGCTCGACCGCGACCCAGAAGTCGCGCCGCAGCCCCGACTCGAGCTGGACCTGCGTCTCGGTCTCGCCGTCGAACATCGCGCTGACCGGCGCGAACGGCGCGTCCTGCGGGTAGTAGCTGCGCGTCGGCTCGATCACGTGCCGGTCCTTGGCGCCGTGCGTGCCGACCGCCAGCCGCGCGCCGAGCATGATCCGCTCGATCCGCCCGTCCTTGCGCGCCACGCGGCCGATCGGCGCCAGGTAGGTCACGTCGTAGTGGCCGACGTGCGCGCTCTGCCCCGGCCGCAGCCGCACGTCGCGCTCGTGCTGGAAGGCCGACGAGGCGGCGACGCCGCAGAACAGCAGCGCGATGCCGAGGTGCACGACGTAGCCGCCGTAGCGCCTGCGGTTGCGACGCACGAGCGACACCAGCGCCAGCGGCGGCGCCTCGCCGCTCATCGCCCGGCGCGCACGCGTGCCGCGCCAGGCCTCCTGGGCGACGCCGGCGACGACGAACGCGGCCAGCGCGAACATCGTCAGCGAGAACGGCTTCTGGGCGACGCCGCCGGCGGCGATCAGCGCGACCGCGACCGCCACGCCGACGCCGACCGGCACGGCGAAGTTGCGCCGCAGGTTGGCGACCGTCGCCCGCCGCCAGGCGATCAGCGGCGCGATCCCCGCCAGCGCGACGAGCACCAGCGCCAGCGGCGTCGTGATGCGGTCGAACCACGGCGGCCCGAGCGCGCGCTTGTTGCCCAGCGCCTCGGTGATCAGCGGGAAGAACGTGCCGAAGAAGACGACGAACGCGAGGCCGACGAAGACGAGGTTGTTGAACAGGAAGATCGCCTCGCGCGAGACCAGCGAGTCGAGCCGGTGCTCGGAGCGCAGCATCGCCGCGCGGCTGGCCACGAGCCAGATCGACAGCACGATCAGCGCGACGATCAGCGCCACGAACGGGCCGCCGAGCGTCGAGGCGCCGAAGGCGTGGATCGAGTCGAGCACGCCGGAGCGCACGAGGAAGGTGCCGAGGATCGCGAGGATGCCGGTCGCCAGCACGAGGCTGACGTTCCAGACCTTCAGCATCCCGCGCTTCTCCTGGATCATCACCGAGTGCAGGAACGCGGTGCCGGTCAGCCACGGCAGCAGCGAGGCGTTCTCGACCGGGTCCCAGGCCCAGTAGCCGCCCCAGCCCAGCTCGGCGTAGCTCCAGCGCGCGCCGAGCACGATGCCGATGCCGAGGAACAGCCACGCGGCGAGCGCGAAGCGCCGCGTCGCCGTGATCCAGTCGGCGTCGATGCGGCGGACCGCCAGCGCCCCGACCGCGAACGCGAACGGGATCGCGAACAGCGTGTAGCCCGAGTAGAGCATCGGCGGGTGGATCAGCATCGCGGCGTGGCGCAGCAGCGGGTTGAGCCCGGTGCCGTCCTCGGGCGCGACGGCGACGGTCTGGAAGGGCGAGGCCGCGAACACCAGCAGCGCGACGAAGAACGTCGCGAAGCCCGACAGGACGGCGGTCGCGACCGGCGCCACGTCGCGCATCCGCTTGCGCGTGAGGAACAGGACGAGGCTCGACCACAGCGACAGCAGCCACGCCCACAGCAGCAGCGACCCCTCCTGCGAGGACCACATCGCCGCCAGCTTGAACTGCTCCGGCGTCGTCCTCGACGAGTGCGATGCGACGACGACGAACGAGAAGTCGTTGCGGATGAAGGCGACCTCGACGATCGCCATCGCGATCGTCAGCAGCGCCGCCAGCGCGTAGACGGCGCGCCGCGCCGACTCGGCCAGGTCGCGGCGCTTGAGCCGCCACGCCGCGATCCCGGCGGCGAGCCCGTAGGCCGCGACGAGGAGCGAGAGGATCAGGCAGGCGCGGCCGAGCGTCGCCATGGCGCGACTAGACGGCGGCCGCGGCGGGGCGGCCGGAGGCGGACCCCTCGGCCGTGTCGCCATTGGCCGAGTCGCTGTACTTCGACGGGCACTTCGTGATCAGCGAGTCGCGCTGGCCGGCGAACGCCCCCGCGCGCTTGTCGACCGTCACGATGACCTCGCGGCCGGGGCGGAAGGCGTCGGGCACCTCGCCCGTGTAGTCGACCGGGACCGACGCCGAGCCGTTGCGGTCGCGCACGCGGAACAGCAGGCGCGAGCCGACGTGGCGGATCGACCCGGCGACGACCTTGCCGGTGAGCTGGTAGGTCTGGCCCGGCTTCGCCGAGGCGAGCAGCTGGCTGGGCGAACGTGCCTCGCTGGAGGCGCTGAAGCTCGTGTAGGCGAGCGCCCCCGCGAGCAGGACCGCCGCGGAGAGGGCGACGACGAGCCGGAGCGTGCGCTTGCGAGCGGGGTTCATCGCGGCCGTGAAGTATCGCAGGCCCGCCCTCGGAGCCCCTGTCCGACCCCCGCCGGCGAGCGCGATCGCGCCCCGTCGAAGGAATCGGCGGCGAAAGGCAGAAACCAAATGGCCATCCGCGTGTCCTTAAGGGCACATAAGCCGATGAGAGCCCACGCCACCCTCAAGACCCGTCCCGGCCGGATCGCCGAGCGAGCCCGCGAGCTGCACCTGATCCGGCGCGCCGCGTCCCCGATCGAGGTCGAGCAGGTCGCCGCCCGCCCGGCCTCCGAGGGCCACCGCGACGAGCAGCGCGTGCGCGACGCCGGCGGCCCGATCGACCGCGCCCAGTACGTCTGCGCGTGCGGCTACGTCTTCGAGGCCGCCGTCTCGACCTCGGTCAGCTGCCCGCACTGCGGCGCCGCGCAGGCCTGGTAGCCGGACGGCGCCGCCGCCGACGTCGGGCGCGCGCCTCGCAGACCCTCGCCGTCGGCGCGCCCGCGACGACCGTCGCGGCGCCAACCGCTGGACATCCCCGTCGGAAGCGCACCTGCCGGCCGTCTGCGCCGGGCGCTCGATTCCTGCCGGCCGGGAGCAAGCTGGTACGTTTCGAGTGTTCGCTATCCATCGAACGTACATCGGCTGGAGCTTTGCGTTGAGAAACGCGAACCAAGCCTCCAATGCCCGAGTTCGCCTTCGACTTCGACGACGACGACCTCGACCGCCACGGCGCGCTGCTGGCGCGCCTGGCCGAGAGGATGCCGCTGGCGAACGCCTACCTCGACCGCTTCTCCCACGAGCTCGTGATCGTCGCGCCGGACTACGACACCGCCGCCCGGCAGGCCGAGGCGATCGTGCGCCTGAGCACCCGCGACACGCCGGAGCTCTACCTCGTGCCGATCGGGCGCAACTGAGCCCGTGGCCGCGGGCCTAGTGGCGCACGAGCGCAGCCACCGACGCCGACGCCGAGCGCTCCTCGCGCGGGGCGTCGGGCTCCTCGGCGCGACGGCGCCGCCGGTCGCGCCGGGACATGAAGGCGATGTAGCCGCCGACGACGAGCACCGGGGCGACGTACAGCATCGACGTGTACCAGTGGGCTACGCACGCGATCATGGCGTCGCCGAACGTTACTCCTCGGCGAGGAGCTGCGCGCGCCACGCTCCCGGCGAGGCCGCGGCGCTCACGCGGGCAGGACCTTGGCCTTGGCGACGCCGCCCTCGGTCCAGCGGACGCGGACCTTGCGGCCCTGCGCGGTGACCTCGACGCCCTTGACGTCGTTGACCGACTTGACCGTGGCGATCTCCTGCACGACCCCGTAGGGGACCGAGGTGGCCGATCCGAACGCCTCCAGGCGGACGCGGTAGGTCTTCGGCCCGGAGCCGCCTCCGGTGGCCTCGCCCCAGGCGACCGCGCAGTTCGGGGAGACCGACATCGAGTAGACCTTGCCGAAGGAGAGGCCGTAGCCGATGTCCTGCACGCCGCTGCCGACCTGCTTGCCGCCGAGGTCCTTCATCAGGATCTGGTCGAGCTTGCCGGCGCCGCCGAAGCGGATCGCCACGCAGCGGCCGTTGGACGCCTCGACCTGGACGACCTTGTAGCCCTTGTCGAGGATCACCAGGCCCGGCGCCTGGTGCTTGGACTCGCTGCAGGCGAACACCGCGCTGCCGTTGGTGTAGACGATCACGCCGTTGGTGCTGCGCACGACCTTGCCGTGGTCGGTGGCGATGGCCTTCTGGCAGAACGTGCCCGCGCGGGCGCCCGTCGCGCCGAGCAGGATCGCCGACAGCGCGGCGACGACGAAGGCCACTCTCCTCATGGGCGCGGCATCCTAAGCGCACACGCCGGGGCCGCGACGCCACCCGCGTACGACAAATCGCGTACACGGAGGCCGCGAGTTGCGATCCTGTCCCGATGCGCGGCGGATCTGGGTCACGGGGTCTGGATTCCCGCCTGTTCCGCGTGCTGGGGCTGTCGGTCCTGGCCGCGCTCGCCACGATCGCGCTGAAGGTCGTCGCCTGGCTGCTGACCGGCTCGGTGGGACTGCTGTCCGACGCGGCCGAGTCGGTGGTCAACCTCGTCGCGGCCATGGCCGCGCTGGCGCTGCTCTACTGGGCGTCGCTGCCCGCCGACGAGGAGCACGCCTACGGGCATGCGAAGGCCGAGTACTTCTCCGCGGGCATCGAGGGCGCGCTCATCGTCGTCGCCTCGGTCGCGATCACGGTGCCCGCCGTGGACCGCCTCCTGCACCCCCAGGGGCTGTCCGACGTCGGCCTGGGCCTGGGCGTGTCGGTCGTGGCGTCGACGATCAACCTCGCCGTCGGGCTGCAGCTGCTGCGCACCGGGCGGGCGCACGGCTCGATCACGCTCGAGGCCGATGGCCGGCACCTGCTGACCGACGTCTGGACCTCCGTCGGGGTCCTCGTCGGCGTCGCGGCGGTGGCGATCAGCGGGTGGGACCGTCTGGACGGGATCGTCGCGATCGTCGTCGCCGCCAACATCCTGCGCACCGGCGTGTCGCTGATGCGTCGCGCCGCGGGCGGCCTGATGGACCGCGCGCTCGACGAGCGGGTCCTGAAGGAGATCGACGCCGCGCTCGTCCCGTTCCGCAGCCGCGGCGTGCAGTTCCACGCCCTGCGCACCCGCCAGGCGGGCCAGCGCGCGTTCGTCTCCGTGCACGTCCTCGTGCCCGGCGCCTGGAGCGTCCAGCGGGCCCACGACGTCGCCGAGGAGGTCGAGGCGCAGCTCCGCCGGACCCTGCCCTCGGCGACCGTCTTCACCCATCTCGAGCCGGCCGAGGACCCGAGGTCGTTCGAGGACGCCACGCTCGATCGCACCGGCGCCCCCTCGGCGGCGCCTCCGACCGCGGGACCGCCTCAGGGCCTCTGATGACCCTCGCCCGGCCGGGAAGGAACGCGTGCGGAGGGCGTCCTCAGGGGCATGAAAGCCATTCTCCTCCGCACCTCCCTCGTGGTGGCCACCTGCGCCACGCCCCTGGCGATCGCCCATCCCGACGCGTTCGCGTGGTCGGCGGCGAACGCCCGCGCCTCGGGCACCGCGGTCGTCAACGTCAAGCTCAGCGACTTCAAGGTCGCCCCGTCGGTCAAGTCGGTCAAGGCCGGGAAGGTCACCTTCGTGGTCAAGAACGCCGCCGACATGGACCACGAGCTCGTCGTGATCAAGACCACCCGCAAGGCCGCGAAGCTCCCGATGAGCGGCGGCCGGGCCAGCGAGAAGGGCTCGGTCGGCGAGGCCGAGGACATCGCCGGCGGCAAGACCAAGCGCCTGACGCTGACGCTGAAGAAGGGCCACTACGCCCTCATCTGCAACATCGGCGGGCACTACGTCGCCGGCATGCACGCCGACTTCACCGTCTCCTAGCGACGAGCGACGCAGACGGTCCGTCACCCCCGGCCGGGCCCGCGCTCGGCCGGGGTGGCCGTGGTCGGTGGGCATGGACGCGGAGCTCGACCGAGCCCCCGCCCCAGCCCGTAGACGACGAAAGCCCCGGTAGAGGCCCGGGGCTTTCGCGTACCGGCCCGGAGTGAGCGGGCCGGAAGCGGGATACGGGAATCGAACCCGTCTCTCGAGCTTGGGAAGCTCGCGTTCTACCGATGAACTAATCCCGCGGAAGCGGCCAGTGTAACCGGCCCTCGCCCCGGGGCCGGGCAGAGCGGGCGTGCGAGAATGGACGCCGTGAAGCGGCCCGGCGTGATCGTCATCGCCGTGCTCGGCGCCCTGCTCGCCGGGCTGCTCGTCTACGGCGTCAGCCACCAGGGGTCGAGCCATTCGCTGGACCGCGAGGTCGCCGAGGGCGAGCGTCCCGCGGCGCCCGACCACGCGCTGCCGGACCTGTTCGGCGACGGCACGCGGTCGCTGGCCTCCTACCGCGGCAAGGTCGTCTTCCTGAACTTCTTCGCGTCGTGGTGCCAGCCGTGCGAGGAGGAGGCGCCGACGTTGCGCTCGTTCCAGCAGGCGCTGACGCGGACCGACGCCGACGCGACGATCCTCGGCGTCGCCTTCCAGAACTACGCGCCCAACGCGCGCCGGTTCCTGCGCGAGCACCACCTCACCTATCCGAGCCTGGACGACGCCAAGCTCAAGCTCGCCTCGCTGTACGGCACCGTCGCGCTGCCCGAGACGTTCGTCATCGACCCGCAGGGCCGGCTCGTCGCGATCTCGCGCGGGGTCGTCACGCGCAAGTTCCTCGACGACTCGCTCAAGCGGGCGCTGCGGTC
>DASZVK010000270.1:0-5391 GCA_035547175.1 Solirubrobacteraceae bacterium | reverse complement strand
CGGCGGGGCGGCCGCAGGGGGCCGGCGCGGCCCTCCCCGGAGGCGCCGTCGAGCCCGGCCTCGCGCCCGTCCCGCGCACCGGCGGCTGGCGCTCGGGCGCGCGCCCGAGCGTCGACATGGACGCCTGCGTGAACTTCCTGCTGTGCTGGATCTACAGCCCCGACTCGGCCGGCGGCGTGCACGACGGGACGCTGCAGGAGATCGACTACGACGTCTGCAAGGGCTGCGAGATCTGCGCGGAGATGTGCCCCGTCGGCGCGATCGAGATGGTGGGCGAATGAGCCCCCCGGCCGTCGACGCCCGCCTGCTCACCGGCGCCGGCGCGGTCGCCGAGGCGATGCGCCAGATCGACCCCGACGTCGTGCCGGTCTACCCGATCACGCCGCAGACGCCGATGATCGAGGGCTTCGCCAAGCTCGTCGCCGACGGCCTCGCCGGCGCCGAGATGATCGACGTCGAGTCCGAGCACTCGGCGATGAGCGCCGCGATCGGCGCCGCGCTGGCCGGCGCGCGGACGATGACCGCGACCTCGTCGCAGGGCCTGGCGCTGATGGCCGAGGTCGTCTACGTCGCCGCCTCCGAGCGCGCGCCGATCGTCGTCGCGCTCGGCAACCGCACGCTGTCGGGGCCGATCAACATCCACTGCGACCACTCCGACTCGATGCTGATCCGCGACTCGGGCGTGATCCAGCTCTTCGCGCGCGACGCGCAGGAGGCCTACGACCTGATGGTCTGCGCGCCGCGGGTTGCCGAGCACGCCGACGTGATGCTGCCGACGTTCGTCTGCATGGACGGCTTCACCGTGACGCACGCGGCCGAGCCGGTGTCGACGCTCGGCGACGACGCGGTCAGGTCGTTCGTCGGCGAGTACCGCGTGCCGCTGGCGCTGCTGGACACGGCGCGGCCGAGCACGAAGGGCACGCTCGCGCTGCCGGACTCCTACTTCGAGCTGAAGTTCCAGGAGGTCCACGCGATGCGCGCCGCCGCGCGCGTCGTGCCCGAGGTGCTGGCGCAGTATCAGGCGCTGAGCGGCCGCTCGATCCCGCTGGTCGAGCCCTACGCGCTCGACGACGCCGACCGCGCGCTCGTCGTGCTGGGCGCGACGGCGGGGACGATCGAGGACACGGTCGACGAGCTGCGCGAGCACGGCGAGCGCGTCGGGCTGCTGCGCGTCTGCTCGTTCCGGCCGTTCCCGCGCGACGCGGTGCGCGCCCACCTGGGCGGCGTCGAGTCGGTCGTCGTGCTCGACCGCTCGCTCTCCCCCGGCGGCACCCCGGGGCTGCTGGCCGAGTGCCTGCGCGCGCTGGCGGCGACGCCGGCCTCGGTCCAGGGCTGCGTGTTCGGCCTCGGCGGGCGCGAGCTCGACCCCGACGGCGTGCGCGCGGCGTTCGACCGCGCGCACGAGCCCGACCCGGGCGCGCTGCACTACATCGGCCTGCGCGACGAGGGCGCCTGATGTCCACGATCAAGGAGCTGGCGCGCAATCGCGGCGAGGCGCCGCCGCTGCGCGGCGGCCACGCGCTGTGCGCCGGCTGCGGCATCCCGATCGTCGTGCGCACCGTGCTGGGCAGCATCGACGGCCCGGTCGTCGTCGTCAGCGCGACCGGCTGCCTGGAGGTCGCGACGACGCGCTTCCCGACGACCGCCTGGACGGTGCCGTGGCTGCACGTGACGTTCGAGAACGCGGCGGCCGTCGCGTCGGGCGTCGAGAGCGCCCACCGCGCGCTCGTGCGCCGCGGGCGGCTGCCCGACGAGCCGGTGACGTTCGTCGTCTTCGCCGGCGACGGCGGCACCTACGACATCGGCCTGCAGGCGCTGTCGGGCGCGCTCGAGCGCGGCCACCGCTTCCTCTACGTCTGCTACGACAACCAGGCCTACCTGAACACGGGCGTGCAGCGCTCGAGCGCGACGCCGCGCTGGGCCAGCACGACGACCTCGCCGGCGAGCGTCCGCGGGCTCGGCAAGCTCCAGGAGCGCAAGGACATCACGGCGATCGCGGCCGCGCACCACGTCCCCTACGTGGCGCAGGCGGCGGGCTGCCACTGGCAGGACCTCGCGCGCAAGGTGCGCCGGGCGACGTCGGCCGGCGGCCCGGCGTTCGTCAACGCGCTGGCCGACTGCCCGCTGGGCTGGCGCCATCCGGCGCGGATCGGCCCGCGCGTGGCGCGGCTGGCGGTCGAGACGCGGCTGTGGCCGCTCTACGAGGTCGCCGAGGGCCGCACGCGCCTGACCTACGAGCCGGCCGAGCGCGTGCCGGTGCAGGACTGGCTGGCGCTGCAAGGCCGCTTCGCCCACCTGCTGACGCCCGAGCACGCCGACGCGGTCGCGGCGATCCAGGCCCGCGTCGACGCCGACTGGGACGCGCTGCTCGCGCGCTGCGCGGCGGATGCGGCGTTGCGCCGAGCCGCAGTCGGTGACTATGATTCTGGTCATGCCTGAGACGCTGCCGCTCGCGACCGTCAAGGCCCGCCTCTCGTCGCTCATCGACCGCGTCGAGGGCGAGCACGACCGCGTGATCGTCACCCGCAACGGGCGGCCGGCCGCGGTGCTCGTCAGTCCGGACGACCTCGAGAGCCTCGAGGAGACGCTGGCGGTTCTCTCCGATCCCGAGCTGATGGATCGCGTGCGCGAGGGCCGCGAGGCCGTCGAGCGGGGCGAGGTGGTGTCCCTCGACGAGCTCAGGGCGCGCCTGGCGAAGCCTTGAGCGAGGGACCGTGGCGGCTGGTCGTCGCCAGCCCCGCGGCCCGCGACGTCGAGCGGCTGCCCGAGAAGTACGCCACCGCCGTCCTCGCGCTGCTGCCCGTGATCGCCGCGAACCCGCACCGCCTGGGCAAGCCGCTGCGCTTCGAGCTCGAGGGCCTGTGGTCGGCGAGGCGTGGCCCGTACCGGGTGATCTACGCGATCGACGACGCCGCCCATGCCGTCTACGTCCACGCGATCGATCACCGCTCGAACGCCTACCGGCGGCGGTGAGCAGGCCCGCAGCGCCGACCAGCCGGGCCGGCCGGTCAGCCCGTGCCCGGCCGCAGCGCCAGCAGGCGCTCCGAGCAGGCGACGGGGTAGGGCGTGGATGGGCGCTCGCCGGGGCGGCGCAGCGGCGCCGGCAGCGCGGCCAGCTCGCCCCGCGCGCGCTCGCGCAGCGCGGCGAGCGGCTCGCGGCGCACGAGCTCGCCGCCGGTCACGAAGCGCTCCAGCAGCGGGCGGCCCTCGCCGCGCTCGGACGCCTCGACGACGAGGTCGCCGCGCATCGTGCCGTCGCCGTCGTAGCGGCGCAGGACCTGCTTGGGGGCGGGGATCGTCGCCTTGGCCGGCGAGCGCTTCCACACCGGGCGCCAGCCGCCGCCGGGCGCGGCGTCGGCGACGAGCTTGTAGACGCCGCCGAGCGCGGGCGCGTCGCGGCTGGTGCCCAGCTCGGTGCCCACGCCCCACACGTCGATCGGCGCGCCCGCGGCGACCAGCCGGGCGATCTGGCCCTCCTCGAGGTCGCCGCTGGCGACCACGGCCGCGTCGGGCATCCCCGCCTCGTCGAGCAGGGCGCGCGCGCCGCGCGACAGCGCCAGCAGGTCGCCCGAGTCGAGCCGCACGCCCATCAGCGCCACCCCGGTCGCGCGCGCGGCGGCGATCGCGTGGCGCACGCCCTGCAGCGTGTCGTAGGTGTCGACCAGCAGGATCGTGTTCTCCGGCGTGTCGCGCATGAACGCCTCGAAGGCGGCCTGCTCGTCGGCGAACGACATCACGTAGGAGTGCGCCATCGTCCCCACCGGGCGCAGGCCGTAGCGCATCGCCGCGGCCACGTTGGAGGTGCCGCCCGCGCCGGCGATCGCGGCGCAGCGCGCCGCCTTCATCGCCGCGTCGACGCCGTGGTCGCGGCGCGGGGAGAAGTCCACGACGCGCTCGCCGGCGCCGACCTCGCCGCCGCCGGCGGCGAGCACGACGCGCGCCGCCTTGGTGGCGATCGCCGTCTGGAAGTTGACCTGGTTGAGCAGCAGCGTCTCCAGCAGCTGCGCCTCGACGCGCGGCGCGGTGACGCGCACGAGCGGCTCGCCGGCGAAGGCGACCGTGCCCTCGGGCATCGCATCGACCTCGCCCGAGAAGCGGAACCGCTCGAGGAAGCGCAGCAGCGCCGGCCGGAAGCCGAGCGCGCGCAGGTAGGCGAGCTCCTCGTCGCCGAAGGCCAGCTCGGCCACCAGGCGCAGCGCCGGCCCCAGCCCGGCGACGAGCAGCCAGTCGCGCTGCGGCGGCAGCTCGCGCACGAACAGCTCGAACACGGCCGGCTCGTTCATGCCCCGCTCGAGGTAGCTGGCCGCCATCGCCAGCTCGTACTGGTCGATCAGCAGCGATGTCTGGGCCGGCGTCAGCAGCCCGGGGTCGTCGCCGGGCGCGGCCCCGCCGGCGGCCTCGTCAGTCCTCGCTGACATCGGCGACGACGGCCGCGGTGATCCGCACGACCTCGCGCGGGTCGACGAGCACGGAGTGGCGATGGTCGCCGGCCGGGAAGAGGACCGACTCCTGGGCGACGAGCGCGCCGTCGATCACCTCGGCGGCCGGGACCATCGGCCCGAAGGGCGGCACGGCGCCGACCTCGAAGGCCGGGAAGTCGCGGGCGATCTCCTCCTCGGAGGCCAGCCGCAGGCGGCGGCTGGCGCCGAGCAGGTCGCGCAGCTTGCGCAGGTCGAGCCGGCAGGCGGCCGGCACGGCGGCGATCACGTACGCGGCGCCGTCGTGCAGGACGACGGTCTTGGCCGCCTGGTCGGGCATGCGGCCGGCGGCGCGCGCCTCGGCCGCCGCCCGCGTCGTCGGCGCGTGCTCGACGATCTCGTGGGCGACGCCCATCCCCTCCAGGTACTCGGCGATCGCCTGTGCCCGCGTCCTCGCGATCGCGCCCTCGCCCTCGCTCATCGTCCCTCCGTTCGTCCGCATCGCATCGTTCGCATGGCTACCCCGGGCGCAGCGCCGGCTCGGGCGGCCGCGGCGGCGGCGGCATGACCCGCACGCGGGCGTCGACGGCCAGCGCGCCGCTCGGACCGACGATCGCCGGGTTGCACTCGAGCTCGGCGATCTCGGGATGCGCGTCGGCCATCGCCGCCAGGCGCACCAGCAGGTCCTCCAGCGCCGCGACGTCGGCGCGCGGCGTGCCGCGGAAGCCGTCGAGCAGCGGGAAGGTGCGCAGCGAGCGCACCATCTCGGCCGCCGTGCGGCGCGTCAGCGGCGCCAGGCGCACGGCGCTGTCGCCGAGCACCTCGGCGGCGGTCCCGCCCGCGGCGCACGCGACGACGGGGCCGAACAGGGGGTCGGCGACGACGCCCGCCAGCATCTCGACGCCGCGCGGCGCCATCGCCTGCACCAGCAGCCCGCTCGGCTCGACCCCGGCGCGACGCACGCGCGCGACCA
>DASZVK010000269.1:0-6631 GCA_035547175.1 Solirubrobacteraceae bacterium | reverse complement strand
TCGCCGCCGCGCGCGGCGGCGACGAGGCGGCGCTGGCGATCATGCGCGTCCTCGGCGGGCGGCTCGGCGTCGGGATCGCCAACGTCGTCAACACGTTCGACCCCGACGTCGTCGCGATCGGCGGCGGCGTGTCGGCCGCGGGCGACCTGTTCATGGACCGCGCGCGCGAGGTCGCGCAGCGCCTCTACATGCCGGGCGTCGGCACGCGGACCGAGATCCGGCTGTCGCGCTACGGGCCGCGGGCGGGCGTGCTGGGCGCCGCGCTGATGGCCGGCCAGGAGCTGGTGCGCGAACAGGCGCATACTGGGTAGGCCGATGCGTATCGCCTGCGCCTTCGATCACGCCGGGGTCCCGCTCCACGACACCGTGATCGACGCGCTGCGGGCCGACGGCCACGAGCCGGTCGACCTCGGCGCCGACGACGACTACCCCGATACCGCCGTCCGGGCGGGACGGGCGCTGCGCGCCGGCGAGGCGCAGCGCGCCGTGCTCGTCTGCGGCTCCGGCGCCGGGGTCGCGGTCGCGGCGAGCAAGATGGCGGGCGTGCGCGCCGCCGTCGCCCACGAGACGTACACCGCCCACCAGTGCGTCGAGCACGACGACTGCAACGTGCTGTGCCTCGGCGCGCGCGTCGTCGGGCCGGCGCTGGCGACCGAGGTCGTGCGCGCCTTCGCCGCCGCGAGCTTCTCCGGCGAGGAGCGCCACGTCCGCCGGCTTTCCAAGATCGAGCAGATAGAACGCGAGGAGAACCAACGGCCATGAGCGCCTCACCCACCGCCGTCAACGAGCGCCTCGCGAGGCTGACCGAGGCCGGGACCGCCGTGTGGCTGGACCAGATTCGCCGCACGATGGTCACCGAGGGCGAGCTCCAGCGGCTCGTCGACGAGGACAGCCTGCGGGGCGTGACCTCCAACCCCTCGATCTTCGAGAAGGCGATCCTCGGCTCGTCGGACTACGACGAGCAGATCGCCGAGCTCGCCCGTGCCGGGCGCTCGGCCGAGGAGGTCTTCGACGCGATCGCGATCCGCGACGTGCAGCTGGGCTGCGACGTGCTGCGGCCGGTGTGGGAGTCGCTCGGCCACCGCGACGGCTTCGTCTCGCTGGAGGTCGGGCCCGGGCTGGCCCGCGACGGCGCGCGCACGCTGGCCGAGGTGCGGCGGCTGTGGGCCGCGGTCGACCGCCCCAACCTGCTGATCAAGATCCCCGGCACGCCCGAGGGGCTGGACGCGATCGAGGAGGCGCTGGCCGAGGGGATCAACATCAACATCACGCTGCTGTTCGGCGTCGAGGCCTACAGCGAGGTCGCCGAGCGCTACATCCGCGCGATGGAGCGCCGGCTCGACGCCGGCCAGAGCCTCGACGTGCACTCGGTGGCGTCGTTCTTCGTCTCGCGCGTCGACACCGAGGTCGACAAGCGCCTGGAGGCGTCCGGCCACACCGAGCTGCTGGGCATCGCCGGGCTGGCCAACGCGCGCGCGGCCTACCGCCGCTACCTGGAGATCTTCGTCGAGTCCGACCGCTTCGCGCGCGTGCGCGCGGCCGGCGGCCTCGTCCAGCGGCCGCTGTGGGCCTCGACCGGCGTCAAGAACCCGGCCTACCCGGACACGCTGTACGTCGACGGGCTGATCGCGCCCGACACGATCAACACGATGCCGATCGCGACGCTGCTCGCCGCCGCCGAGCGCGCCGAGGTCGCCGGCCCGACGGCGACGATCGACCCCGGCGAGGACCTCGCGCGGCTGGCCGCGGCCGGCATCGACATGCGCGAGGTGACCGACAAGCTGCTCGTCGACGGCATCGCCCTGTTCGTCGAGGCCTTCGACCGCCTGATCGCCGGCGTCGAGTCCAAGCGCGAGGCGATCGTGACGCTGCGCCCGCCGAGCGTGCAGGCGTGGATCCCCGACGAGCTCGAGGACCGCATCGCGCGGCGCGTGCGGCGCGCCGACGAGGAGGGGGTGACGCGCCGCATCTGGGCCAAGGACGGCACGCTGTGGGCGCCCGCCGGGACGCCCGAGGTGGCCGACCGGCTCGGCTGGCTGACGATCGCCGCGTCGATGCGCGAGGAGGCTCCCGAGCTGATGGCGTGGGCGTCCGGGCTCGGCCACGACGACGTCGTGCTGCTCGGCATGGGCGGCTCGTCGCTGGCGCCCGAGGTGCTGCGCCGCGCGTTCGGATGCGAGCGCCTGCACGTGCTCGACTCCACCGACGCGGCCGCCGTGCGCGCGGTCGACGCGCGCGTCGACCCGGCGCGGACGATCTTCGTCGTCTCCTCGAAGTCGGGCGGGACGATCGAGACGCTGTCGCACTTCGCCCACTTCTGGGAGCGCGCCGGCCACGACGGCTCGCGCTTCGTCGCCGTCACCGACGCCGGCAGCCCGCTCGACGCGCTGGCGGCCGAGCACGGCTTCCTGCGCACGTTCCGCAACGCCCCCGACATCGGCGGGCGCTACAGCGCGCTGTCCTACTTCGGGCTCGTGCCGGCGGCGCTGGCGGGCATCGACGTACGCGCGCTCGTCGAGGGCGCGGGCGTCGCCGAGCAGGCCTGCGACTCCTACGAGAGCGAGGCCAACGCCGGGCTCTGGCTCGGCTGCGCGCTGGGCGAGCTGGCGACCGCCGGGCGCGACAAGCTGACGTTCGTCGTCGACGAGCCGATCGCCGGCTTCGGCCTGTGGGCCGAGCAGCTCGTCGCCGAGTCGACCGGCAAGCAGGGGCGCGGCGTGCTGCCGGTCGCCGGCGAGCCGCTCGGCGGGCCGGCCGACTACGGCGAGGACCGCGTGTTCGTCCACCTGCGCAACGCGGCCGAGCCCGACGAGGCCAACGGCGAGGCGGTCGCGGCGCTGCGCGACGCCGGCCAGCCGGTGCTCGTGCTCGACGCCGACGGGCCGGAGGACCTCGGCCGGATCTTCTTCGTCGCCGAGTTCGCCACCGCCGTCGCCGGCTGGGTGCTGGAGATCAACCCGTTCGACCAGCCCAACGTGCAGGAGGCCAAGGACAACACCAGGCGCGTGCTCGAGGACGGCGCGACCGTCGACGACGGCTCGCTCGCCGAGGTGCTCGACGGCGCGGCCCCGCCGAGCTACGTCGCGCTGCTGGGCTACATGGCCCCCGGCGACGAGGTCGACGCCGCCGTCGCGCAGCTGCGCACGGCGATCCGCGCCCGGCACCGCACGACGACGACGTTCGGCTACGGGCCGCGCTACCTGCACTCGACCGGCCAGTACCACAAGGGCGGCCCCGCCGAGGGGCGGTTCGTCGTGCTCGTCGCCGACGGCCCCGAGGACCTCGAGGTCCCCGGCAGGCCGTACACGTTCGACGCCCTCAAGCACGCGCAGGCGACGGGCGACCTGCAGACGCTGCGCGCCCATGGCCGCCCCGCGTGCCGCATCGTCCTCGGCGAGGACCCCGCGCGGGCGATCCGCGAGCTCGCCGAGCGGATCGGGAGCTAGGAGCGGACATGCAGATCGGGTTCGTCGGGCTGGGCCGCATGGGCGGCAACATGGTCGCGCGGATCAGGCGCGACTCCGACCACGAGGTCGTCGCCTTCGACTTCGACGACCAGGCCGTCGCGCGCGCCGTGCGGACGGGCGCGGCCGGCGCGAAGTCGCTGCGCGAGCTGGTGCGCAAGCTCGAGCCGCCGCGGACGGTGTGGATCATGGTCCCGGCCGGCGAGCCGACGCAGAGGACCGTCGACGCGCTCGCCCGGCTGCTCGACCGCGACGACACGATCGTCGACGGCGGCAACTCGAAGTGGACCGACGACAAGGCGCGCGCCGCGGCGCTGCGCCGCTCGGGGATCCACTACGTCGACGTCGGCACCAGCGGCGGCGTCTGGGGCCTGCAGGAGGGCTACTGCATGATGGTCGGCGGCCCCGTGCGCGCGGTCAGGCGGCTGGCGCCGGTGCTCGACGTGCTCGCGCCGCCGCCGGACCCCGAGCACGGCCCCGGCTGGGCGCACATGGGGCCGACGGGCGCCGGCCACTACGTGAAGATGGTCCACAACGGGATCGAGTACGGGATGATGCAGGCCTACGCCGAGGGCTTCGACCTGTTCGACAAGTCCGAGTTCGAGCTCGACAACGCGAAGATCGCCCACCTGTGGATGCAGGGCTCGGTCGTGCGGTCGTGGCTGTGCGAGCTGGCGGCGCGCGCCTTCGAGCAGGACGGCAACGAGCTCGCCGAGATCTCCGGCTACACGGCCGACTCGGGCGAGGGCCGCTGGACGCTCGAGGACGCGATCGCCCACGACGTCCCGACGCCGGTGCTCAGCGCGTCGCTGCAGGCGCGCTTCTACTCGCGCGGCAACGGCGACTTCACCCACCGCGTGCTCGCCGCGCTGCGCAACCAGTTCGGCGGCCACGCCGTGCGCAAGGCTAAGTGAGCGCGACCGCCGCGACGTCCGGCGGGGCCGCCGACCTGCCGGACAACCCGCTCGTCGAGGGGCTCGAGCGACTCCCCGTCCACCCGACGACGCTCGTGATCTTCGGCGGCACCGGCGACCTCGCCAACCGCAAGCTGCTGCCGGCGCTCTACAACCTCGCTCACGAGGGCGCGCTGCCCGAGCACTTCAACCTGATCGGCACGTCGCGCTCGGACCTCTCCGACGACGACTTCCGCGCCCAGATCGAGGACGCGATCCGCCGCTACTCGCGCCGGCCGCCCGACGACCGCGTGCTGGAGGCGCTGCTGACCGACGTGCGCTACGTCTCGGGCTCGTTCGACGACGCCGACGTCTACCGCCGGCTCGGCGAGGCGCTCGACGGCTTCGACGCGCAGATCGGCCAGCCGCTCAACCGCTGCTTCTACCTGTCGACGGCGCCGTCGTTCTTCCCGGTCATCGTCGGGCAGCTCGGCGAGCACGGCCTCGACGACCACGAGGGCGCCGAGGTGCGCTGCATCATCGAGAAGCCGTTCGGCACGACGCTGGCCGAGGCCAAGCAGCTCAACGCCGAGGTGCTGTCGGTCTTCGAGGAGCGGCAGGTCTTCCGCATCGACCACTACCTCGGCAAGGAGACCGTCCAGAACCTGATGGCGCTGCGGTTCGCCAACGGACTGTTCGAGCCGGTCTGGAACCGCAACTACATCGACAACGTCCAGATCACGGCCGCCGAGGACATCGGGATCGGCTCGCGCGCGGGCTACTACGACCACGCCGGCGCGCTGCGCGACCTCGTCCAGAACCACATGATGCAGCTCCTCTGCCACGTCGCGATGGAGCCGCCCGTCGACTTCTCCGCCGACGCCGTGCGCGACGAGAAGGTCAAGGTCCTGCACGCGATCCACGCGCCGGCCGGCGACGAGGTCGACGCGATGGCCGTGCGCGCGCAGTACGCCGCCGGGACGGTCGGCGGCGAGGCCGTCGCCGGCTACGTCGAGGAGCAGGGCGTCCCCGAGGGCTCGCACACCGAGACCTATGCCGCGCTGCGCCTGGAGATCGACAACTGGCGCTGGGCGGGGGTGCCGTTCTACCTGCGCACGGGCAAGCGGCTGGCGCGCAAGGTGACCGAGATCGCGATCACGCTGCGGCCCGTCCCCCACCTCGCCTTTCGCCAGGAGGGCTCGGTCGGCGTGCGGCCCAACCAGATCGTGATGACGATCCAGCCCAACGAGGGCGTCGCGATCTCGCTGGGGGCGAAGATCCCCGGGACGCGCATGAGCATCCGCCCGGTGATGATGGAGTTCCTCTACGGCACCGCCTTCCTGTCGCAGTCGCCGGAGGCCTACGAGCGCCTGATCATGGACGCGATGCGCGGCGACGCGACGCTCTTCACGCGCAACGACGAGGCCGAGGCGCAGTGGCGCATCTGCGACCCGATCGTCGCCCACTGGGCGTCGGCGGCCGGCGCGCCGCCGAGCTACGAGGCCGGCACGCAGGGCCCCGCCGAGGCCGACGCGCTGCTGCTCGGCGACGCGACGTGGAGAGCGATCTAGCCCGCCATGCCGACGCGGGACTCGGTCTGGTCCGAGCAGGACACGTCGCCGTCGCGGATCGACGAGGCGCTGCGCGAGCTGCTGCGCGAGCGTCACGCCGAGGACGCCGCGTCGGTGCCCGCGCGCGTGCTGAACCTCGTCGTCGTCGTCGACGGCGCCTGGAGCGGCGAGGTCGCCAACCGGCTGCGCCACGTCGGGCGCTTCCACCCGTCGCGCACGATCGTCTGCCAGGTCGAGCGCGGGCGCACGACGCTCGACGCGACCGCGTCGATCGCCGCCGAGGAGACCGTCGCCCCCGACGAGCCCCCGGCGATGCGCGAGCTGGTCGTCGTGCGCTGCGCGCCCCATCACCTGCGCCGCATCGACCGGCTCGTCGACCCGCTCGTCGTGACCGACCTGCCGACGATGGTGTGGGCGCCGCACGGCCACGACGAGGCGGTCGACGCGCTGCTCGCGCTCGCCCAGGTCGTGCTGCTGGACTCGGTCGATGGCGACGACGTCGCCGAGGCGCTGGCGCGCGCGCGGCGGCTGTCCGAGCAGGTCTACGTCGTCGACCTCGCCTGGCTTCGCTCGACGCCGTGGCGCGAGCGCGTCGCGGCGGCGTTCGACCCGCCGGCGCTGCGCCCGCGGCTGGGCGAGATCGCCGGCGTCGGCGTCCGCCACCATCCGTGGTCGCGGGCGGCGGGCCTGCTGCTCGTCGGCT
>DASZVK010000268.1:0-16342 GCA_035547175.1 Solirubrobacteraceae bacterium | reverse complement strand
ACCGCCGCGTCTCCCAGGTCGTCCACGAGCTCGGCGTCGTGCGCGACGCGTCTTCGGAGAAGGCCCACCGGCTGCTCGGCTGGTCGCCGCGCGACGGCCGCGAGGCGGTCCTCGCGACGGCCGACTCGCTGCTGCGCCTGGGCCTGGTCAAGCCCTGACGCACTTCCCTACTGGCCGACGTTGAGCACGACTATCGAGGCCAACATCGGCCAGTCGCGGATGGTGGAGCCGCCGGGCGGCTACTCGGCGCCCGGCACGACGTTCACCACGCGGCCGCGGCGGCCGGTGGTGAACTGCACGACGCCGGGCGCCGTCGCGAACAGCGTGTCGTCCTTGCCGAGGCCGACGCCCTCGCCGGCCTTGAAGCGCGTCCCGCGCTGGCGCACGATGATCTCGCCGCCGGTCACGGCCTCGCCGGCGAAGACCTTCACGCCGAGGCGCTTGGCGTTGGAGTCGCGGCCGTTGCGCGACGAGCCGAGTCCCTTCTTGTGGGCCATTGCTCAGGCACCCGCCTTGATGTCGGTGATCTCCAGGCGCGTGAGCTCCTGGCGATGGCCGTTGAGCCGCTTGTAGCCGCGCTTGGGCTTGAACTTGAAGACGCGGAGCTTGGGGCCGCGCTCGTGGCCGACGACCTTCGCCGAGACCTTGACCTTGGCCAGCCCGGCGGCGTCGAAGACGGCCTGCTCGGACCGGTAGAGGACGGGCTCGAGCGCGACGGTCGCGCCCTCGTCGGCGGGCAGGCGCTCGACGAGCAGCGTGCTGCCCTTCTCGACGCGGTACTGCTTGCCGCCGCTCTTGACGATTGCGTACATGTCCTGGGAGCTCAGTCGGTGGAGGCCGCCTCGGCCCCGGCCTTGGCAGCGGAACGGCGCCGACCGCCTCTGCGGCCACGGCGCCGAGGCCTGGAGTCTACCGCGTCTCCGGTGACGTCCCCGCCGCTCGGCGTCTCGACGACCTCCTTGGGCTCGCCGATCGCCGTCGCGCGCGCCTCGGTGCGCCCGGCCTGGTCGATGCGCACCAGCACCTTGCGCCCGACGAGCGCGCCGCCGCCGGTCACGGAGATGATGTAGCCGTCGATCTTGGCGACGGCGTCGTCGACGTTGTACATGTGCGGCTCGACGACGTGGACCATCACCTCGTCGCCGGGGCTGAACGGGATCGCCTCCTGCGCGATCTCCTCCGAGGAGCCCTTGCGCAGCACCTCGTAGTGGTCGAGCGGCAGGCCCTCGGAGCCGACGAAGTAGAAGAGCTTGCCGGTCTCCTCCTCGAGCTGGCGCAGGACGCGCGCGCCGTCGCCGGTGAACTGGCCGCTGACGCGCGGGTTCATCCGCACGAGGAACGCCTCCTCGCGCTTGAGCGACCGCGCCGCGTCGTCACGCATGCGCCGCTCGAGCTCGATCGCGATCGTCTCCTCGGACTTGATCACGCCCTCGCCGTCGCACGTCGGGCACGGCCGGCTCATGATCTCGCGCACGCCCTCGGTGACGTTCTGGCGCGTCATCTCGACGAGGCCGAGCTTGGAGATCTCGGCGGTGAACGTCTTCGTGCGGTCCTCGGCGAGCGACTTGCGCAGCGTCTTGAGCACGGCGTCGCGGTTGCGCGCGCGGGCCATGTCGATGAAGTCGATGACGATGATCCCGCCGATGTCGCGCAGCCGGAGCTGGCGCACGACCTCCTCGGCCGCCTCGAGGTTCGTCTTGGTGATCGTGTCCTCCAGGCGGGCCTGCTTGCCGCGCCCGACGAACGAGCCCGAGTTGACGTCGATGACGGTCAGCGCCTCGGCATAGTCGATCAGCAGGTAGCCGCCCGACGGCAGGTCGACGCGCTTGGACATCAGGCCGTCGATGACCTTCTCGACGTCGTAGGCCTCGAACAGCGGCTTGCGGCCGTCGTAGAGCTCGACGCGGTCGACCAGCTCGGGCGCCGTGCGCGTGAAGAACGACACCAGGCGGTGGTGCTGCTGGGCGTCGTCGACGATCGCGCGCTCGAAGTGCTCGCTGAAGATGTCGCGCACGACGCGCACCGAGAGGTCGGCCTCCTGGAAGACCATCTCCGGCGCCGCCGCGCCGGCGACGCGCTGCTCGAGCACCTCGTTGAGCTTGAACAGGTACTGCAGCTCGCGCTCGAAGTCGGCCCGCTTGGCGCCCTGCGCGGCCGTGCGGATGATCGCCCCGCCGCCGCGCAGGTCGAGCGCCCTGGCGGCGCGGCGCAGGCGCTCGCGCTCCTTGTCCTCGAGGCGCTTGGAGACGCCGATGCCCTCGCCCATCGGGGCGTAGACCATGTAGCGCCCGGCGATCGTCAGGTCCATCGACAGGCGCGCGCCCTTGGTCTTGAGCGGGTCCTTGATCACCTGGACGACGATCTCCTGGCCGGGCTTGAGCAGCTCGCCGATCTTCTTGCCGCCGCCGCCGTCGCGGCCGCGTCGCGCGACCTCGACGCCCGGCATGACGATCTCGTCGACGTGCAGGAAGCCGTTCTTGTCGAGGCCGATGTCGACGAACGCCGCCTCGAGGCCGGGCAGGACGTTGTCGACCTTGCCCTTGTAGATGTTGCCGACGATCGAGCGGTTGCCCCGGCGCTCCAGGTACAGCTCGCCGACACGCCAGTCCTTCTTCGACGAGGCGGAGCGACGCGAGCCCGACTGGGCGGGGGCGGCGGTCGCCTCGAGCAGCGCGACGCGGGTCTCCCCGCGATCGACGCTGACCAGCACTTGCTTCTTCAAGGTTCAGAACCCTCTCAGTAGGTGAGGACGCGACCCTTCGAGGCCGCGGCGGCCCGGCCCTGCAGGTGGATCGACTGCAGGAGGCCTATGGCCAGCAACGTTGTGATGACGGAGCTGCCGCCGTAGCTCAGCAGCGGCAGCGGGACGCCTGTGATCGGTGCGATCCCCAGGTTCATCCCGACGTTGACGAAGACCTGGAACATAAGCATCGCGATGATGCCGCCGGCGACGAGCGCGCCGAACAGGTTCTTGGCCAACGTCAATATGCGCAGGCTCCTCCATATGAGCAGCGCGTAGAGCGACAGCACCAGCGCCGCCCCGACGAAGCCGTAGCGCTCGCCGAGCGCCGCGAAGGCGAAGTCCGTGTGCGACTCGGGCAGGTAGCGCAGCTTGGTCTGCGTCGCCTGCTTGCCGCGCCCGGTCTTCTGCCCCGCCCCGATCGCGATCTTGGACTGGTCCTGCTGGTAGCCCACGCTGGCCGGGTTGTCGTTGGGGTGCAGGAACGCCGTCAGGCGGTCCTTCTGGTACTGGTGCAGCACGGTCACGCCGACGACCGGGGCGACGGCGAGGACCAGCACGATCGCCGCGGCGCCGAGCGCGAAGAGCCCGGCGAAGTGGCGCCACGACGTGCCCGCCACGAACAGCACGGCGAGCATCACGACGACGTAGACGAGGGCCGAGCCGAGGTCCGGCTGCGCCATGACGAGCGCGGCCGGGACGAGCGCCGCCAGCACGAGCCGCACCGTCGTGTCGCGGTCGTGCAGGTGCCGGATGCGGTCGACCATGAAGGCCGACAGCGCCAGCACGAGCAGCAGCTTGCCCAGCTCGGAGGCCTGGAAGGAGAAGAACGGCAGCGCGATCGCCCGCCGCGACCCGCGCGCGACGGCGCCGAACGCCATCACCAGCAGGATGCCGCCGATCATCACGGCGTAGAGGCCGTACTTGAGCTCGCGCAGGCGCGAGTAGTCGATCCGGCTCAGCGCCGCGGCGAGCACAATCCCGACCGCGAAGTAGACGCCCTGGCGGGTGACGTAGTAGTTCGGCGCCAGCGCGCCGTCGGACGGCGTCGCCGCGCGCATCGTGACCAGCGACGCGACGCAGAGCCCGAGCACGGCGAGCAGCAGCACCGGGTCGAACGGCAGGCCCCGCCGGCGCGGGGGCGGCGGCGCGCCCTCGCGGCGCGACGGGTCCTGGATCGGCGTCGTGCTCATCGGTCGCCCGAGTCGCCGGGGACGAACGCGCCCGAGTGGCCGGTGTAGAAGCGCGAGGCGAGCATCCGCGCCACGGGCGCGGCGCTGGCGGCGCCGAAGCCGGCCTTCTCGACCGTGACCGCGATCACGATGCCGGCGCTGTCGGGCTTGTCGGCGTCGCGGACCCAGCAGATGTACCACGACTGATCGGTCTGGCCCTGGCTCTGCGCGGTGCCGGTCTTGCCGTAGACCGGGAAGCGGCTCTGGTCCCAGCCGGCCCACACGACGCCCGACGTGCCCGCCGGCGTGCTGGCCGCCAGGTGCAGCCCGTTGAGCACGGTCGCGCGCGCGGACGGGTCGACGTGGGCCTTGCGCGTCGAGCCGGGCTGGATCTGCTGGAGGAAGTTGCCGTTGGGCCGGTCGATCTCCATCCCCAGGTGCGGCCGCGGCACCTTGCCGCCGTTGACGATCGTCGAGTAGGCGACCGCCATCTGCAGCGGCGTGGCCTGCAGGTCGCCCTGGCCGACCGCGAGGTTGATGTTGTCGCCGATCGACCACGGGCGCATGTCGGAGATGCCGCAGCCGCGCGCCGCCGCCTCGTAGACGCTGTAGTCGAAGCCGAGCGGGATGCCCTTGCGCTTGCGGCAGGCGGCCTCGACCTCGGACTGCTGCTCGCGCCAGCGCCAGTCGGGGACCAGGCCGGCCGCGCCGGTCGGCAGGTCGACGCCCGTGTGCCGGCCGAGACCGAGCGAGCGCGCCATGTCCTGGATCGTCTCGGTGTGGGCCGAGTTGAGCTGCGCCGCCACCCGGTAGAAGTAGATGTCGGAGGACACCTGCAGCGCCGTCGTCATGTCGATGCGGCCGTAGGCGGTCTTCTTGGCGTTGCAGAGCTCCTGGTCGGAGATCTTCGTGCAGCCGGTGTCGTCGACGATCCACGACGGGGTGATGCCGGAAGCCGGGTCCTGCAGCGCGGCGAGCGCGGTGATCGGCTTGAACGTCGAGCCCGTCGGGTAGACGCCGCTGGTCGCGCGGTTGAGCAGCGGCTTGCCGTAGGCGTCGGAGGTCAGCTCGCGGTATTTCTTCTCGGTGATCGTGCCGGTGAACGTCGACGGCTTGTACGTCGGCGCCGAGCCCATCGCGTAGAGCGCGCCGCTGGACGGGTCCATGACCACGAACGCGCCGCCGCTGGCCGGCTCGCCGCTCTGGCGCGCCGTGGCGATCGCGGTCTGAAGCGCCTTCTCGCCGGCCTGCTGGAGGCCGAGGTCGATCGTCAGCTTGAGATCGCGCCCGGGCTGCGGGTCGCGGCGGGCGTTGGTCAGCTCGCCGGTGAAGTTGCCGCTGGAGTCGACCTGCAGGCGGCGGATGCCGTCGGTGCCGCGCAGGTAGCGGTCGTACTGGGCCTCGACGCCGTTCTGGCCGACGACCGTGCCCGGCGCCACCCCGGCGAAGCGGGCGCTCTTGAGCTGGCGCTCGTTGACCTGGCCGACGTAGCCCAGCAGCTGGGCGGCGAGCGTGCCGTGCGGGTAGTCGCGCACCGAGACGGTGTTCGACGTGACGCCCGGGTAGCTGTCCCGGCGCTCCTGGAGGTACTCGATCATCGTCCGCGGCACGCCGCTGCGCAGCACGACCGTCTGGTAGGGCAGCACCGCGAGCGACTGGATCACGCGCCGCTGCATCGTCTCGGCGGTCATGCCGACGACGTGGCCGATGCGCTCGAAGCGCCGCGCGAGCGCCGGCGCGGCGTCCGGGACCGCCGGCAGCGGCACCTGCTCGGGCTTGGCCTTCGGGTGCGCGCGCATGTAGCGCCGGGCCAGGTCGCCCGCCTGCCTGCCCCAGTTGGCCGCCGCCCGCAGCTCGGACTCGGGCAGGCGGCGCGGGTCGAGGCCGACGACGTTGGCGAGCTTGCTGGAGACGAGCACGCGCCCGTCGCGGTCGACGATCTCCCCGCGCGGCGCGGGGATCGCGACGTCGCGCACGCGGTTCTGGTTGGCCTGCTGGACGTAGCGATCGCCGGCCAGCACCTGCAGGTACCAGAGGCGGAAGAAGATGATCGCGAACAGCGCCAGCGCGACGAAGCCCAGCGCGGCGACGCGGAACGCGAGGCCCGGCGTGATCGGCGGCCGGCGGTCCTCGGGGGTGTAGTAGCCGCCGCTCACTACGCCTTCTGCAGCGGCGACAGCCCGCCGGTCGTGTAGGCCCGGCGCCGGCGCCGGCGCGGGTCGTCGGGCAGCACCGGCGCCAGCCAGCGGCGCACGAGCGCCAGCACCGGCACGGCGAGCAGGCCGTCGAGGATGATCGTCGAGAGCGTCTGGCCGACGAGCAGCCAGCTCAGCGGCGACTCGACGCCGAGCAGGAACTGGCCGACGCCGTAGCCGATCGTCGAGATCGCGGCGACCGCGGCGCCGATCGCCAGCGGCGCGAGCGGGCTCTGCGGGTCGCGCAGCTCGCGCAGGCGCCCGACCCACCAGCCGGCGATCAGCAGCACCAGCGACGTCAGCCCCATCGTCTGCAGCAGCGCGACGTCGACCATGATCCCGATCGCGAAGCCCATGCTCGCCGCGGGCAGCGTCCCGCACAGCAGGCCGACGGCCATCACCACCAGCGGCGAGAGGTCGGCGGTGGCGCCGAGGATGCGCAGCTGGGCGATCGCCGCGACCTGCAGGAACACGGCGACGACCGCGAGGATCGCGAGCCGCAGCAGGAGCCTGAGGTTGAGGTTGGCGGCGCTCATGCCTGGGGCGCGGTGATGACCTGGACGTAGTCGAGATTGCGCAGGCTCGCGAACGGCGTGACGTGGACCTGCTGGGAGGTGTCGATCTCGTTCTCGTTGACCTTCGACACGCGGCCGATCGGGATGCCGCGCGGGAACTTCGACGAGAACCGGCTCGACGCGATCCCCGACGTCTCGACGACGTCGCCGACGGCGATGCTGCGCGCTAGGCGCGGCACGAGGAAGCCGAGCAGCAGGTCCTTCGGGTTGCCCGGCGAGCCGACGCTGACCGTCCCGGTGATCAGGTTGGCGCCGCCGGTCCCGGCGACCCGCGCGGTCACGCCGCTCTGCGCGTCGGTGATCAGCTGGACCTTGGCCCAGTTGGAGCCGACGTCGACGACCGAGCCGACGAGCCCGTCGCCGTCGACGACCGCCTGGTCGTCGCGCACGCCGTCGGCGGTGCCCTTGTCGATCTTGATCGTCGAGTACCAGACCGTCGCCGACTGGAAGACGACGCGCGCGGTCACCTGCGACGCGCCGTCGATGCCGATGTCGCCGTCGAGGTCGAAGAGCTTGCGCAGCGCGCGGCCGTCGGCGGCCGCGTCCTGCAGATCGGCGTTCTGCGCGCGCAGCTCGCGCACCTCGGAGCGCAGCGCCTTGTTGTCCTTCTTGGCGCTGAACGTGTCGCCGACCCAGCCGAACAGGTCGCGGAACGGCTTCAGCGCGCCCGTCGCGACGCTCTCGACCGGCGACAGCACGTTGGCCACGCCGCGCTGCACGGCGTGCAGAGCGCCGCCCGTCCCCTCACCGAACGACGCGGTGAGCAGGATCAGGGAGCAGGCAACGAGCAGCCCGAGGACTGCTCGCCGACGGCGAACGGTCTTGCGGTCGTACACGGGAAGCCTTTGCGGTGCATGCGGGATCGGCGCGCTCTAGTAGCGGCGGCGCCTGCTCCTCGCGTTCCTGTTGGTGCGGTGGATGACCTCGAACTCCTCCAGCGAGCGGCCCGATCCGACGGCCACGCACGTCAGCGGGCTCTCCGCCAGGTGGGCCGGCATCTGCGTCTCCTCGCGGAGGCGCTCGTCGAGGCCCTGCAGCAGCGAGCCGCCGCCGGCGAGCATGATGCCGCGGTCCATGATGTCCGAGGCCAGCTCCGGCGGCGTGCGGTCCAGCGTCTCCTTGACGGCGTCGACGATCGAGTTGAGCGGCTCCTCCAGCGCCTGGCGGATCTCCTCGGAGGTCAGCACGACGGTCTTGGGCAGGCCCGAGACCATGTCGCGGCCGCGGATCTCGGCCTGGACCTCCTCCTGCATCGGGTACGCCGAGCCGATCTCGAGCTTGACCTCCTCGGCGGTCTGCTGGCCGATCAGCAGCTTGTACTCGCGCTTGGCGTAGTTGATGATCGCCTCGTCGAGCTCGTCGCCGCCGATCCGGATCGACTGGCTGACGACGATGCCGCCGAGCGAGATCACGGCCACCTCGCTCGTGCCGCCGCCGATGTCGACGACCATCGAGCCGGTCGGCTCGCCGACCGGCAGGCCGGCGCCGATCGCGGCCGCCATCGGCTCCTCGATCAGGTAGGCCTGGCGCGCGCCGGCCGACAGGCACGCCTCCTCGACGGCGCGCTACTCCACCCCGGTGACGCCCGACGGCACGCAGACGACCACGCGCGGATGGGCCCAGCGGTTCTGGTGGACCTTCTGGATGAAGTGGCGGAGCATCTCCTCCGTCACGTCGAAGTCGGCGATGACGCCGTCCTTGAGCGGGCGGATCGCCTGGATCGTGCCGGGCGTGCGGCCGAGCATGCGCTTGGCCTCGATGCCGACGGCGTGGACCTCGCCGGTGCGCGAGTCGATCGCCACGACCGACGGCTCGGAGAGCACGATCCCGCGCCCCCGCACGTACACGAGCGTGTTCGCCGTACCGAGGTCGACCGCCATGTCGCGGCCCCCGAATCCGGTCAGGTAGGAGAACATGCCCATTCGTGGTCGCGGCCGCGCCCCCGAATGTCCCGAAAAGGCAACGTCCGCGGCCAGTGTACCGAAGGCCCCCGTGGCCCACCGGACGCAAGTTTGGCTGCAGGGACGGGGCTTTTCCCGTCAGCCATCGCGGCCCACGACCGCAGGCCAGAGGGCGTCCAGCGCGGCCACCGGCAGCCCGACGACGTTGAGGTAGTCGCCCTCGATGCGCTGCACCAGCGCCCCGCCCCGGCCCTGGATCGCGTAGCCGCCCGCGCGGCCGCGCCACTCGCCCGAGGCGACGTACCACGCGATCGTCGGCTCGTCGAGCGCGCGGAAGCGGACCTCGGTCGTCTCGTGGCCGACCTCGACCGCCCCGGCGCTCGCCAGCGCGAAGCCGCTGACGACCCGGTGGCCGCGCCCCGACAGCGCCCGCAGCGTCCGTGCGGCGTCGCGCTCGTCGACCGGCTTGCCCCACAGCTCCGAGCCGGTGGCGACGACCGTGTCGACCGCGAGGACCGTCTCGCCCGGCCGCGCCCGGGCCGCGACGGCCTTGCGCCGCGCGTTCTCGCGGGCGACCTCGACGGGGTCGCCCTGCTCCTGCTCCGGGGCGTCCGTGGGCCGGACCTCGAAGGCCAGGCCGAGCGACGCGAGGATCGCGCGCCGCTGCGGCGAGCCCGATGCCAGGACGAGACGGGGAGCGAGGGGCCCGCCTCCATCGTCACGTGACGATTCCGGCACCCTTCGAGTCAGCGGCGCGACCGGCGCAGCCTGGGGAAGAACAGCTTGATCTCGCGCGCGGCGGACTTCGGCGAGTCCGAGCCGTGGACCATGTTCTCGCCGACCGCGGTGGCGAAGTCGCCGCGGATCGAGCCGGGCGCGGCCTCGAGCGGGTTGGTCGCGCCGATGATCTGACGGGCGGCGCGGACCGCGTCCTGGCCCTCGAGGACGAGCGCGACCAGCGGGCCCGACGTGATGAACTCGACGAGCTCGCCGAAGAACGGCTTGCCCTCGTGCTCGGCGTAGTGCGCCTTGGCCGTCGCCTTGTCGAGCGTGCGCTGCTCGAGGGCCACGAGCCGCAGGCCCTTGCGCTCGAAGCGGGCGATGATCTCGCCGGTCAGGCCGCGCGCGAACGCGTCGGGCTTGACCAGGATGAGGGTCCGGTCCATCTGGGGGGCTCCTTCGGAGGGTCGTTGGGGGATCAGTACGGCTCGTGCTCGACCGTCGGCTCGGAGAGCTCTCCGGCGAGCGAAGGAGGCTCCTCGTCACGGCGGCGGCGACGCCTGGTCGCCCGCGGCTGGATCGCGCCGGGAACCTCCGCCTCGCAGTATGGACAGATCGTCCAGCGCTGGTCGAGCGGCCGGCCGCAGTTGTGGCACGGGTCCTTGAGCTTGCGCAGGCACGACGGGCAGCGCAGGAAGTCCTTCTCGACCACCCGGTCGCAGTGCGGGCAGAGGTAGTAGTCGAGCTGCTGGAGGCGCGCCTCGGCGGCCTGGATCTCGAGGTCGCGCTCGCGCACGTCGTCGAGGTACTCGGGCGGGCGCACGATCGCGTAGACGAGCGTGCCGACGAACGGGAACAGGCTCGCCACGGTGGCGCAGCCGATCAGGATCGGGTCGGCGATCCGGCGGCGCGCGTCGGCGAACGTCCAGTAGACCAGCGCGAGCCAGATGACGACGGCGAACAGCAGCGCCAGGCGCACGGCCAGGTCCAGGCCGCTGGAGTCGATCCCGAAGATCGCGGGCATCGTCGCCGGAAGGTTACGGGCCGTCCCGGCGGCGTCCGCCGATCGACGGCTAGAGGAAGACCCGCCCGAAGGCGTAGCCGATGCCGAAGAAGACGAGGATCACGAGCGCGACGATCGCCGCGACGGCGATCACCATCGCCAGCACGGACGGGCCGTCGTCGCTCACAGCGTCGCCCCCGGCTCGGCGCCCGCGGGGCGCAGCAGGTCGGCCAGCAGGTAGAACGAGCCGGTCGCCAGGACGATGCCGTCCGGGCCCGCGAGCGTCCGCGCGAGGTCGACCGCCGCGCGCGCGCCGTCCTCGATGTGGACGCTGCCGCGCGGCGCGCCGAGCTCGACCGCCAGCGAGGCCAGCGCGGCGGGCGACAGCGCCCGCGGGTTGGCGATCCGGCAGAAGACGATCTGCTCGCACGCCTCGAGCAGCGTGCGCAGCATCGCCTCGGTGTCCTTGTCGTCGAGGATCGAGACGACGCCGACGACCGGGCGCTCGCCCGCGAGCTCGGGCAGCGCCTGCGCGAGCGCCTCCAGCCCGGCGGCGTTGTGGGCGCCGTCGAGGACGAGCTGCTCGTCGACGACCTGCAGGCGGCCGGGCACCGCGGCGTGCGCCGCCGCGTCGGCGACGGCGCCCTCGTCGAGCTCGCCGAGGAACGCGCGCGCCGCGGCGATCGCGACGGCGAAGTTGCGCCGCTGGTAGGCGGGCAGCAGGGCGGCGTAGGGCTCGGCCGGCGCCAGCGGCGCGACCAGCAGCGTCGCGCCGCGCTCGGCGGCGACGCGGCGCGCCACGTCGAGCGCGTCGGGGGCCGGATCGGGGCCCAGCACGAGCGTGCCGCCGGGACGCACGACGTCGAGCTTCTCGGTCGCGATCTCGCGCACGGTCGAGCCCAGCCAGCGCGTGTGCTCGAGGCCGACGTTGGTGAGCACCTGCACGCGCGAGGGCAGGACGTTGGTCGCGTCGAGCCGGCCGCCGAGCCCCGCCTCGATCACGGCGGCGTCGACGCGCTGCTCGGCCAGCTCGGACAGCGCCGCCGCCGTCAGCGCCTCGAACTGCGTGACGTGGTCGTCGTCGCCCGCGTCGAGCCGCTCGGCGACCCGGGCGACGCGCTCGACGCAGGCGGCGAGCCGCTCGGGCGCGAGGTCGGCGTCGTCGACGCGGATGCGCTCGGCGAACGAGACGAGGTGCGGCGACAGGTAGGCGCCGACGCGCAGGCCGTGGCGGCGCAGGATCGCGGCGGTCATGCGCACCGTCGAGGACTTGCCGTTGGTGCCGACCACGTGGACGGAGGCGAAGCGCTCCTGCGGGTCGCCCAGCGCCGCCAGCAGCTCGCGCATCCGCTCCAGGCCGAAGCGCATGCCGAACAGCTCGCGGCCCAGCAGCCAGCGCTCGGCGTCGGCCGCCGTCCACGCGGGCGGGCGGGCCGACACCGCGTGCCGCGCCACTACAGGGCCTCCAGCTCGGCCCGCAGGCGCTCGAGCTTCTCGCGCTCGGCCTCGACGACGGCCGCGGGCGCCTTGGCGACGAAGCCCTCGTTGGCGAGCTTGCCCTCGGCGCGCGCGACCTCCGACCGCAGCCGGCCGCGCTCGGCCTCGCGCGCGCGCGCGACCTCGGCGGCGTCGACCTCGGGCGCGCCGATCTCCAGCCCGCCGACGACGACCAGCTCGCCGTCGGGCTCGCCCCACTCCAGACGCGCCAGCCGCGCGACGGCGTCGCGCACCTCGCCGAGCCCGTCCTCGCGCGCGACGAGCACGTCGCGCACGCCGTTGTCCTCGCGCCAGGCGCGGACCGCGCGCACCGTCTCGATCAGGCGGCCGACCTCGGCCTCGGCGCGCTCGTCGACCAGCTCGGGGATCGCCGGGCCGCGCCGCGCCCGGGCGAGCAGGCCCTCGTCCGGCCCGCGCCCGCCGACGTGCTGCCAGATCTCCTCGGTGACGAACGGCATCACGGGATGCGCGAGCAGCAGCGTCTCGCGCAGCACGAACAGCAGCGTCGCCGACAGCTCCGCGTCGCGCTCGCGGCCCTTGATCAGCTCGAGGTACCAGTCGCACAGCTCGCCGTAGACGAAGTCGTAGAGGCCGAGCGCGAGCTTGGCGAAGTCGAACTCGGCGATCCGCGCGGCGGCGTCGGCCCGGGCGCGCTCGAGCCGGCTGAGGATCCAGCGGTCCTCGACCGTCGTCGGCCGCGGCGCGGCGAGCTCGCCGTCGGCGGTGGCGAGGATCAGCCGCGCGGCGTTGAACAGCTTGTTGGCGAGCGCCTGGCCCTGGCGCACCTTCTCGGGGCTGTAGCGGACGTCCTGGGTCGAGGACATCGCCAGCAGCCCGAAGCGCACCGCGTCGGCGCCGTGCTCGTCGATCACGTCGAGCGGGTCGATGCCGGTGCCCAGCGACTTGCTCATCCGGCGGCCGTCGGGCGCCTGGATGACCGAGTGCACGTAGACGTGCTCGAACGGGACCTGCTCGGTGAAGCGCAGGCCGAGCATCACCATCCGCGCGACCCACAGGAAGAGGATGTCGCGCGCCGTCGAGAGCACGTCGGTCGGGTAGAAGGCGCGCAGCTCCGGCGTCGCGTCCGGCCAGCCGAGCGTCGCGAACGGCCACAGGCCGCTGGAGAACCACGTGTCGAGCACGTCGGGGTCGCGCTCCCAGCCGTCGCCGGCGGGCGGCGTCGTGCCGACGTACGTCTCGTCGTCGCGGTACCAGACGGGGAGCTGGTGGCCCCACCAGAGCTGGCGGCTGACGCACCACGGGCGGATGCTCTCCAGCCACTCGACGTAGCGCCGGCTCTGCGACTCGGGGTGGATCGCGATCCGCCCGCTCGTGACCGCCTCGATCGCCGGCCCGGCCAGCTCGTCCATGCGCATGAACCACTGCAGGCTGATCAGCGGCTCGATGCGCCGGCCCGAGCGGTGGCTGAACGGGACCGTGTGGATGTGCTCCTCGCGCGCGACGATCAGCCCCTGGGCGTCGAGTTCGGCGACGATCGCCTCGCGGGCCCGCTCGACGGTCATCCCGGCGAAGCGGCCCGCCGCCGGCGTCATCAGCCCGTCCTCTCCGATCACGCCGATCTCCGCCAGCCCGTGGCGGCGGCCGATCTCGAAGTCGTTGGGGTCGTGGCCGGGCGTGATCTTCAGGCAGCCCGTGCCGAACGCCGGGTCGACGTGCTCGTCGGCGATCACCGGCAGCTCGCGGCCGACGAGCGGCAGCGTCACGGTCGTGCCGACCAGGTGGCGGTGGCGCTCGTCGTCGGGGTGCACGGCGACGGCCGTGTCGGCGAGCATCGTCTCGGGGCGCACGGTGGCGACGACGACCTCGTCGGAGTAGCGGATGTGGAAGAGCGTGTCGCGCACGCCCTCGCGCTGCTCGACCTCGAGGTCGCTGATCGCCGAGCCGCTGCCCGGGTCCCAGTTGACCAGGTAGTTGTCGCGGTAGATCAGGCCCTGGTCGTGGAGGTCGCAGAAGACCCTCTGGACGGCGGCCGCGTAGGCCTCGTCCATCGTGAAGCGCTCGTCGTCGTAGTCGCAGCTCGCGCCCAGGCGCTTGAGCTGCTCGACGATCTGGCCGCCGTACTCCTCGCGCCAGCGCCAGACGCGCTGCACGAACGCCTCGCGGCCGAGCTCCTCGCGCGAGGTCCCCTCCGAGCGCAGCAGCTTCTCGACCTGCGTCTGCGTCGCGATCCCGGCGTGGTCGGTGCCGAGGATCCACTTCGCGCGGCGGCCCTCGCCGCGCGCCCAGCGGATCAGGCAGTCCTGGATCGAGCCGTTGAGCGCATGGCCCATGTGCAACGTGCCGGTGACGTTCGGCGGCGGGATCGCGATCGAGTAGTTCTCCTCGGGCGTGCCGTCGGGGTCCGGGTGGTGCAGCCCGGACTCCAGCCAGCGGCGCGCGATCCGCGGCTCGACCTCCCCCGGCTCGAAGCGCGTCCTCTCCTGCAGTCCCGCCATCTGGCCGGGAGTCTAGGTGCGGCCGGGCGGGCGGGCGGGCCCGCCTCTCAGCGCCGACGCCGGCCGCGGCCGGTCATCACGGCCGGCGCCATGTCGCGGACGAGCCTGGCGAGGTCGAGCTTGCGCGCGATGTCGCGCAGGTCGTCGCGCTCGCGCCTGCTCAGCCGGCGCGGGTCGCCCTTGCTCGCACGCACGATGTCGAGCACGCGGCGCCGGTCGGCGCCGGTGAGGCTCTCGTCGAGATGCGACTTCGCCACCCGCGCGAGCTCGAACAGGAGCAGCCACGGGACGGCGCGGAAGCGGGCGAGTCGGGCCATCGCGGCGGATCGTAGCCGCAGGCGCGGCGTGTCCCGCGCCCGCTATATAGTCCTTCTAGATCATATATGACGTCTTCGTTATACTCCGGACATGTCCCCTGCCGAGATCGTCAGAGACGCGCGGCGAAGCGCGGGCCTCACGCAGGCCGAGCTGGCCGACCGTCTCGGCATGACCCAGACCGCGATCGCCAAGCTCGAGCGGGCCGACGCGAACCCCACCTACCGGACCCTGGAGCGCGTCCTCGCCGCCGCCGGCTTCAGGCTCCAGTTCCTCCCCGCCGCATGGAACGACTGGGGCGTCGACGAGGGCCAGCTGCGCGGGAACCTCAAGCTCACTCCCGGCAAGCGCATCGAGGAGATCCAACCGCTGTACGACTTCGGCCAGGAGATGCGCCGCGCCGGCGAACGCGCCCGAGGCGAGCATGGCTGATCTCAACCTCGAACGACTGCTCCGCGCGCTGGCCGAGGCCGAGATCGACTTCGTCGTCGTGGGCGGCGTCGCGGTCAACGCCCTCGGATACCAGCGCTACACCAAGGACCTCGACATCGTCTACGCCACCGACCAGGCCAACCTCGACGCGCTCGGCGCCGTCTTGGTCGAGCTGAACGCGCGGCTGAAGGGCGTCGGCGAGGACGTTCCGTTCGTGCCCGACGGCCGCACCCTGCGCGGCACCCGCATCCTCACGCTCGACTCTGACGCCGGACAGATCGACCTGCTCGTCGAGCCGCCCGGAGCCCCCGCCTACGCCGAGCTCAAGGCGCGCGCCTTCACGGCCACACCGCACGGGATCGAAGTCCTCGTCGCCTCGCTCGAGGACATGCTCTCGATGAAGCGAGCCGCCGGACGAGGGCCGGACACGATCGACGTGCAGGCCCTCGAGGTCATCGCGCGGATGACCCGCAAGCATCCCCGCGGGCCGCGGGGCGGGCGCTCCGGCTAGGCCGACTCGGCGGCCGGCGCGTCGTCGCTCTCGTCGGCGACCGCGGCGGTCACGAGCGTCGGCTGGATGCCCTTGGCGACCGTCTCCTTGGTGACGACGCACTTGGAGACGTCGCGCCGCGAGGGCAGCTCGAACTGCACGTCGAGCAGGATCTCCTCGATGATCGAGCGCAGGCCGCGGGCGCCGGTCTCGCGCTCGAGCGCCTTGTCGGCCACGGCGGCGAGCGCGTCGTCGGAGAAGACGAGCTCGATGCCGTCGAACTGGAAGAAGCGCTGGAACTGCTTGACCAGCGCGTTGCGCGGCTCGGTGAGGATCGTGATCAGGTCGTCGCGCGTGAGCTGGTGCACGGCGCTGACGACGGGCAGGCGGCCGATGAACTCGGGGATCAGGCCGTAGTTGACGAGGTCCTCGGGCAGGCACTCCTCGAAGATCACGCCGGGGTCGCGCTCGACCTTGGACTCGATCGTCGCGCCGAAGCCGATCCCCTTCTGGCCGATGCGCCGCTCGATGACCTTGTCGAGGTTGGCGAAGGCGCCGCCGCAGATGAACAGGATGTTCGTCGTGTCGATCGACAAGAACTCCTGGTGGGGGTGCTTGCGGCCGCCCTGCGGCGGGACCGACGCGGTCGTGCCCTCGAGGATCTTCAGCAGCGCCTGCTGGACGCCCTCGCCGGAGACGTCGCGGGTGATCGACGGGTTGTCGGCCTTGCGGGCGATCTTGTCGACCTCGTCGATGTAGATGATCCCCGTCTCGGCCTTCTTGACGTCGTAGTCGGCGGCCTGGATCAGCTTGAGCAGGATGTTCTCGACGTCCTCGCCGACGTAG
>DASZVK010000267.1:0-3698 GCA_035547175.1 Solirubrobacteraceae bacterium | reverse complement strand
CACTGCCGGGTCAGCGGCGTCGTCGGGCAGACGACCGCCACGCGGTCGGCCAGCCCGCGCGCCAGCAGGTCGCGCGCCAGCTCGAGCGACGGGCGCGTCTTGCCCGCGCCGGGCGCCGCGTTGAGCAGGAACGACCCGCCGTGCCAGCGCGCCATCGCCTCCAGCGCGCGCTCCTGCCAGCCCCTCAGAGACGTCACGAAGGGCTGGCTGAGGAGTCCGGGGCGAGCATCCGAGCGTCGCAGTCTGCGAGGCCGGCCGGACGGACCGGTCGGGGGTCCCGGCCCGCCGGCCTGCACCGGTGCGCACCCGCCGCCCGAGGTCCAAGGGGAGCGGAGGGTGCGCCCGGCGATGTCCCCGCGTGGGATGTTCCCCCCGCGGGGGGCGGCGATGCGGCGCCTGGCGCGGATGCGCTAGCGCCCGGCCCGCACCGCCGCGGCAGGAGCTCAGTAGCCCCCGTCTCCGTAGCCCCCGCCTCCCCCTCCTCCGGAGTCGTCGCCGCTCTCGTCCTCGATCTTCGCGCCCGATGCCGAGACCACGTACCACGCGTCGTTGAGGCCCTCCCCGGTCGTCTGGCCGGCCTTGGTGTCGCCGGCGTAGAGGTAGAGCGGGTGGCCCTTGTAGGTCACCTGGCGCGTGCCGTCCGAGCGCTTGACCGTGCCGAGCAGCGACGCCTTGACGCCGGTCCCGGCCGTGGGCTTGCTCTTGCCCTTGGCGACGAGCACCGGCGGCCACGCCTTGGCGCACGAGCCCGAGCAGGCGCTCTTGCCCTTCGTGTCCTTCTCGAAGAGGTACAGCGTCCTGCCCTTGGAGTCGACGAGATAGCTGCCGATGGCCCCGCGCTTGAGCGAGACCTTGCTTGTCGTGGCGGCCGCCAGCGCGGTGGCGGCCAGCGCGACGGTCAGCGCCGCCGCGAGCGTGATGATCCTCATGCCCCTACTGACGCCGTCGCGGGGCGATGCCTTCCCCGACCCAGGCGGTCGCCTCGACCTCGACCAGCATCCGCGGGTCGAGCAGGCCGGCGACTTGGACCAGCGCGGCGGCGGGCAGGGCGGCGCCGAAGACCTCGGCGTGGACGCGGCCGATCTCCTCCCAGCGCGACGCGTCGGTCACGTACATGCGCGTCCGGACCACGTCGGCGACGGTCGCGCCGGCGAGCGCCAGCGCCGCCTCGACGTTGCGGCACGCCTCGCGCATCTGCTCGCCCGCGTCGGCGCCGCCGACGATCTCGCCGTCGGGCCCGACCGCCGTGCAGCCGGCGACGAGCACGAACCCGCCGGCCCGCACGGCGCGCGCGTAGCCGATCCGCTGCTCGTAGGGCCCGCCGGACGAGAACCGCTGAACGCCCCCGTCGGCCACGCTAATGGCGGAAGTGGCGCCGGCGGGTGAAGACCATCGCGATGCCCGCCTCGTCGGCGGCGGCGACGACCTCGTCGTCGCGCACCGAGCCGCCCGGCTGGATGATCGCGCTGACGCCCGCCGCCAGCGCCGCCTCGGGGCCGTCGGCGAACGGGAAGAAGGCGTCCGAGGCCATCGCGCTGCCGGCCAGGGCGTCGCGGTCGAGCGTCTTGTCGATCGCGATCCGCACCGAGTCGACGCGGCTCATCTGGCCGGCGCCGACGCCGATCGTGCGCAGGTCCCTGGCCAGCACGATCGCGTTCGAGCGCACGTGCTTGCAGACGCGCCAGGCGAACAGCATGTCGCTCCACTCCTGCTCGGTCGGCGTGCGCTCGGTGACGACCTGCATGTCGGCGCGCTCCTCGACGTCGCCGTCGGCGTCCTGCACCAGCATGCCGCCCAGCACGGCCCGCAGCTCGGGCTCGCCCACGGGCGGCATGCGCCGCTCGTCGTTCTGGAGGATGCGCAGGTTCGGTCGCGCCTCGATCAGCAGCGCGAGCGCGTCGTCGTCGTAGCCGGGCGCGAACAGCACCTCGGCGAACTGGTCGGCGATCGCGCGCGCGAGCGGCAGGTCGACGCGCCGGTTGAGCGCGAGCACGCCGCCGAAGGCGCTGACCGGGTCGCAGGCGTAGGCGCGCTCGTAGGCGTCGAGGGCGGTGCGCCCGATGGCGGCGCCGCACGGGTTGTTGTGCTTGACGATCGCGCACGCCGGCACCTCGAAGTCGTAGGCCAGCGCGCGCGCCGAGTCGAGGTCGAGCAGGTTGTTGTAGGAGAGCTGCTTGCCGTGGTGCTGGCGGACCTGCGAGAGCAGGTGCGTGCGGTCGCCGACGGCCTGGTAGTAGGCGGCGCGCTGGTGGGGGTTCTCGCCGTAGGGCAGGTCGACGACCTTCTCGTAGGCGCGCAGCAGCAGCCGCGGGAAGTCGACCTCGCGCTCGGCGAACCAGCGCGCGATCGCCGTGTCGTAGCGCGCCGTCAGCGCGAACGCCTCGGCGGCGAGGTGCTCGCGCGTGGCCATCGACAGCCGCGCGTCCGAGGAGCGCAGCTCCTCGAGCACGGCGTCGTAGGACTCGGGCCGCACGACGGGCACGGCGAAGGCGTGGTTCTTGGCCGCCGCGCGGATCATCGTCGGGCCGCCGATGTCGATGTTCTCGATGATCTCGGCGTCGGTCGCGCCGCGGCGCGCCGCGGTGCTCTCGAACGGGTAGAGGTTCACGCAGACGAGGTCGACGTAGCGGACGTCGTGCTCGCGCGCGGACTCCAGGTGCGCGGGGTTCGAGCGCACCGCCAGCAGGCCCGCGTAGAGCTTGGGATGCAGCGTCTTGACGCGGCCGTCCATGATCTCCGGGAAGCCGGTGAAGTCCTCGATCGCCTCGACGGCCAGGCCGGCGTCGCGCAGCTCGCGGGCGGTCCCGCCGGTGGAGACGAGGTCGATCCCCAGCTCGGCCAGCCCGCGCGCGAAGTCGACGATCCCGCGCTTGTCGGAGACCGACAGCAGCGCCCTGCGGATCGGCGCCGCGCCCGGCGCGACCGGCTCGATCGGGAGGGGCTCGGGCACGGCGCGATCCTAGAGGCCGGCGCGGCGTCGCCTACGGCAGCTCGCCGGCGGCGAAGCGGCGCACCGCCTCCGGCAGCAGGCGGTGCTCGACCGGGCGCAGGCGCTCGTGGACGGCGTCGCGCGTCGCCAGGCCGGCGATGTCGACGCGCTCCTGGAGCAGCACGGGGCCGGTGTCGATCCCCTCGTCGACGAGGTGCACGGTGACGCCGCTGACCCGCGCGCCCGCGGCCAGCGTGTCCTCGATCGGCGTGCGGCCGGGGAAGGCCGGCAGCAACGAAGGATGGACGTTGATCACGCGGCCGGGGAAGCGCCGCAGGAAGCCGGGCGTCAGCAGCCGCATGTAGCCGGCGAGGACGACGAGCTCGACCCCGCGCGCGGCCAGCCAGTCGGCCATCGCCAGGTCGCGCCCGGCCCGGTCGGGGTAGGCGGCGAGCGGGAAGACGCGCGTCGGCACGTCGCGCGCGCGGGCCCGCTCGAGCGCGCGCGCGTCGGCCCGGTCGGAGGCGACCGCGACGATCTCGGCGGCGTCGCCGTGGACGCCGTCGAGCAGCGCCTGGAGGTTGGTGCCCGCGCCCGACGCGAGGACGCCGACGCGGATCACGCCGACGCGACCGCCAGCTTCGGGTAGGCGCCGCCGGTCGAGCGCAGGCGGCCGTCGGCGATCAGCCCATCGACGCGCGCCAGCACCTCGTCGCGCGTGAGGTGGTCGAACGCGCCGTAGGCGGGCAGGCCGTCGTAGCTGTGCTCG
>DASZVK010000266.1:0-8536 GCA_035547175.1 Solirubrobacteraceae bacterium | reverse complement strand
GCGAGCAGCAGGTCCTTGGGGTCCTTGGGGCGGATGGTTGGCATGGCGCGATCGTCGCGCCCGGCGCCGGTCAGAGGCATCCGTAGAAGGCCGCACGCGGCGGATGCGAACCGCGCGACCGTCGCTCCGGGATCGGCCGTGGCCAGGCGCGAGCCGCTACATTTCTCGGCCCCGCGCGGATGTGGCGGAATTGGTAGACGCGCAGGCTTCAGGTGCCTGTGGGGGCAACCCCGTGGAGGTTCGAGTCCTCTCATCCGCATGACGAGAAAGCCCCGCCAGAGCGGGGCTTTCCTCGTCGAAGCACCAGGTCCGGCGAGCGCTACGGCGACGATCGCAGCGTGACCGCCTTGGTGAGCGTCTTGGCCGCGCGACCGGCCTGCGCGAAGCGGATGCGGACCCTGACCGTGAAGCGGTGATGCCGGGCGAGCAGCCGCTTGCCGGCCGCGGTCGGCACGAGCTTGAGCCTGACGGTGCCCGACCTGGTCACGGCGATCGCGATCGACCGCACCAGCTTGGGGTGGGCCTTGGTCACCTGCGACTGGGCGGCGGTGAGCCTGCCCTTGCCCGCGAGCTTCAGCGTCACCGTCGTCACGCTCTTGCCGACGACCGTCCTGCCCGCGACCGTCAGCCCGCTCGCGCGCGGCGGAGCGGGGGCGGAGCCGGCGGGGCGCGTCGGCCCCTCGGGCGCCGCCGGGGTCGGGACCGGGATCGGCGCCGCGACCGGCGGCACGGCGCTCGACGTCCCGCCCCCGCCGCTGTTTCCACTGCCGCCAGTGCCGCTCCCGCTCCCTCCTGTTCCACCGCCGCCGGCCGTGGACAGCACCGCGAACGGACCCGTGATCGAGGTGCCGACGGCCGTGATGTACCCGCCGGCGTAGACGCTGGAGCCGGACACGGCGAGCGTGTTGACAAAGCCGTTGACGGACGGGTCCCAGTCGGTTGCGGCGCCGGTGCCGGCGTCGATCGCGGCGAGGGAGCTGCGGATCTGGCTGCCGATGCTGCCAAAGCCTCCGCCGACGTAGACCGTCGTTCCGGACACGGCCAGCGAGTAGACGGTGCTGTCGGGATTCGGGTTCCAAGCGCTGGCGGCGCCCGTGGATGCGTCGACGGCGGCGAGGCCGTTGCGGCTCTGGCCGCCGACCGAGTCGAACAGCCCACTGACGTAGACGGTCGACCCGGAGACGGCGATCGCGAGGATGTTCGCCCCGCCGGGGTATCCCGGATCCGGATTCCAGGCGGTCACGGCGCCCGTGCCGGCGTCGAAAGTGGCCAGGCCGGCCCGCGACTGCCCGCCGATCGTGAAGAACCAACCGCCGACGTAGACCGTCGAGCCTGACACGACGAGGGCGTTGACGCTGCCGTTCGGGCTCGGGTTCCAGCCGGTTGCGCTGCCGGTGCTGGCATCGAGCGCAGCGAGGTATTGACGGCTCTGCCCACCGATGCTGGTGAACCCTCCACCGACGTAGACGGTCGATCCGGAGATCGCAATCTCGCTGACTCGGCTATTCGCGTCAGGGTCCCAGGCGGTCGCGTTGCCGGTCGTGGCGTCGAGCGCGGCGACGTAGTTACGGCTCTGCCCGCCGATAGAGGTGAACGCTCCGCCGACGTATAGGGTCGAGCCCGACATCGCGAGCGTGTCGACCTCATCGTTCGCGGCAGCGTTCCATGATGTGTCCAGGTTGCCGGCTGCATCGACCTTGGCGATCCCGCTCACGGTTGCGAGGGGCGTCCCTGCACCGGAGAACGAGCCGCCGGCATAGATCGTCGAGCCGGACATGGCGATCGTGCTGACATAGCCGTCCGGGTCGGGGCTCCAGGCGCTGGCGTCGCCGGTAGCAGCGTCGAGCGCGGCGAGATTGCTCCGGGCCTGTCCGCCTATCGAGGTGAACGCTCCACCCACGTAGATGGTCGAGCCCGACACCATCAACGTATCGACGACGCTGAGAAGATTCGGTGGTGCCCCGGTCGGGCTGGGATTCCACGACGTGGCGTCGCCGGTCGTGACGTCGAGCGCAGCGAGGTTGCTGCGGCTCTGCCCACCGATGCTGGTGAAGGCTCCACCGGCATAGACCGTCGAGCCCGAGACGGCAAGTGCGTCGACATAGCCGTCTGGGTCGGGGTCCCAATTTGTCGCGGCACCCGTGCTCGCATCGAGCGCGGCGAGATATTGACGGCTTTGCCCACCGATGCTGGTGAAGGTCCCGCCCGCGTACACAGTCGAGCCCGACGTAGCGAGCGCGTTGACCCCTCCGTCCGGGTTGGGATTCCAGGCGGTGGCGTTGCCGGTCGTGGCGTCGAGCGCCGCGAGGCCGCTGCGGTCCTGCCCGCCGATCGAGGTGAAGTCGCCGCTGACATAGACGATCGATCCCGAGACGACGAGGCCGTGCACCCATTGAGCGGTCGAGCTCCAGGTCGGATCGGGGTCCCATCCGGTGGCGTCGCCGGTGCTGGCGTCGAGTGCGGCGAGGCCGTTGCGGCTCTGCCCGCCGATGCTGGTGAAGCGTCCGCCGACGTAGACGGTCGAGCCGGACACCGCAAGCGCCGTGACGTAGCCGGGAGCGTTCGAGATCGGGTGCCACGCCGGGTCGACCGTGCCGTCGGAGAGGACATGCGCGAGACCCGCCCGCGGCACGCCGCCGATCGCGGTGAACCCGCCGCCCACGTACCACCCGCCCGAGCCGTCGGCTGCCACGGCATAGACCGAGCCGAGCACCTGCGGGAACGACGACGGGTCCGGCGTGCCGTCGCCGGACTGGGAGAGCACCAGCCCGCCGCCTGTCGCGGGCAGCTCCTGGGTGAACGTGCCGCCGACGAACACGTCGCTGCCGTTCGTGACGACCGAGCTGACCTGGCCGTCGAACACGAACGATCCGGCCGCCAGCGTGGCGGCGTGCGCGGCCGCGGGGGCGAGCGCCAGCGACGCGGCGGTCAGCAGCGTCGCGCCGACCGCACGAGCGCGCCTCCGTCGCCGTGACGAGTCTGGGATCGGGCTCATGGGCATCACCGTTGGGAGTGGGGCAGGGGCGCCGACACTCTACGGCGATGTCATGACGCTTGTCTACTGCGTTGTCATTGAGGGGTCATTCGCGCTCGACGCTTCGGCAGCGCCGGCCGCGCGGCGATTGCCTCCGAGCCCGGGGCGAAGTAGGGTCGACGCGCGTGAGAACCGTCCTGAATATTGTGTGGCTGGTCCTCGCGGGCCTGTGGCTGGCGATCGGCTACGCGATCGCCGGCGCGATCATGTGCATCGCGATCATCACGATCCCGTTCGGGCTGATGGCGTTCAGGATCGCCGGCTACGCCCTCTGGCCGTTCGGCCGCTCGGTCGTCAAGAAGGCCGATGCGGGCGGCGGCTCGCTCATCGGCAACGTCCTGTGGCTGCTGCTGTGCGGATGGTGGCTGGCGCTCTCCCACCTGTTCACGGCGCTGCTCCTGCTCGTCACGATCATCGGCATCCCACTGGCGGTCGCGAACCTCAAGCTGATCCCGCTGGCGCTGTGGCCGTTCGGCCGCGAGATCGTCAGGAGCGCGGACGTGACCGCCGCCCTCGCGGCGCATCGGGCGAGCGCGGGCTCGGACTCCTCCGACACGGACGTCGTCACGCTGTAGGCCGCCGGACCTTCGCGCCCCCGGTCGATGCTCAGGGGCGCCCTTGCTACCCTGCGCCGCTGTCCGAGCCACCATCGTCTAGGGGACTAGGACGCCGCCCTCTCACGGCGGAAACCGGGGTTCGAATCCCCGTGGTGGTACTCGACGAAGGCCCTGCATGCGCGGGGCTTTCGGCGTCTCGGGACCCCGCTGGGCGCCGTCCTGCAGATCGACCGCCGCCCGGCCGATCATCCGGACGTGCTGCGCGAGATCAAGGATGGCGCCTGGACGCGACGCCTGACGATGCTGGGCTGGCGCTACGACCTCGTCGTGGGCCGGCGCTGCCCGGCCGCCGACCTCTCCAAGCGGCGCTGGCGCGCCCTGGCCGCCGGGCAGTTCGCTGCGCCCGCCCTCGTCGGCCGCGACCAGGGGAGGGGCTACTGGTGGTTCGAGGGCGCCTTCTACTGGGAGGACGACGGCCTCGACGCGCAGGACGTCCTGGCCCTCGTGCGCGACCGCCAGCGGCGGCTGCGGCGCAAGCTCGAGCGCGCGCGGACGGCGCTGGCGCTGGACCGCCAGCCGGCGCAGCGGCGCCGGCCGATCCCGCGCGAGGTCCGCCACGCGGTGTGGGAGCGCGACGGAGGACGCTGCGTGGAGTGCGGGGCGGCCTTCGACCTGCACTTCGACCACGTGATCCCGGTCTCGATGGGCGGGTCGGGCACGGTCGAGAACCTGCAGCTGCTCTGCGCGCCCTGCAACCGGGCCAAGGGCGCCACGCTCGGGTAGCTCGACGCCGAGGCCGGTGGCCTCGCTAGTCGGCCCGCACGATCGCGGCCAGCCGCCTGAGCAGCGCGCGCAGCTGCTCGAGGTCGTCGTCGCCGAGCGCCTCGGCCCACTCGCGCTCGACCTCGGCGACGGCCTCGCGCATGGTCATGCCCACCTCGATCCCGCGCGGCGTCAGGTACACGCGCTTGGAGCGGCGGTCGTCGGGGTCGGCGCGCCGCTCGAGGTAGCCGAGGCGCTCGAGCTCGCCGAGCAGGTAGTTGATCGCCTGCTTGGACTGGCCCGACCCCGCCGCGATCTCGCCCGGGCGGCGGTCGTGCGCGCCGGGATGGCGCATGATCACGAGGTGGGCGGGGACGAGGTCGTCGAACCCGCGCTCGTGCAGGCGCGCGAGCATGCGGGCCTGCACGACCTCGAGCGGCCGGCGCAGCAGCGCGCCGATCAGCGGCGGCCCGAACTCGAACGGCTGGGGGGGATCGGGTGGCAAGGGTCGTAAAGGGACTTGACGACTGCGGGCCGTCCGGCTAGGGTCGTCAAGTCACTTTACCAATGACAGGAGGATGAGGAGCATGTCACCCGCACCGCACCAGCCGATCGACCTCGGGCCGATCACCGTCACGTTCTCGGTCGAGGAGCAGGACTCCAACGGCAGCGTCACCGTCCAGCGCTGCGACGTCGAGGGTGGCCACGGCGTCCCGCTCGCGCACAGCCACGACGCCTTCGAGGAGACGATCTACGGGCTCGAGGGCGTCACCACGTTCACGGTCGACGGTGAGGACGTCGCGGTCGGCCCGGGCGACACGCTCTGCATCCGCCGCGGCCAGGTGCACAGCTTCATGGCCCATGACGGCGACGTCTCGTTCCTGGCGATCGCCACGCCGGGCGTGTTCGGGCCGGACTACTTCCACGAGATCGGCGCCGTCGTGCGCGCCGCCGGCGACGGGCCGCCTGACATGGCCGCGCTGGCCGACGTGATGCGCCGCCACGGGCTGACGCCCGTCCCGCAGCCGGTGGGCTGACCGCGGGGCGGCGAGCGGCGCCGTCCTCGAGCGGCGCCCTCGCCTTGAGCCCACGCCCCGCGCCCCGGTATGGTCGGCCCGCCCCGGCCCGCCGCGACCCACGAGGTGCCAGCCATGCTCTGTGCCCTGACCGTCCGCACGCTCGAGCCCGGTGCGTTCGAGTCGTTCCACGAGGCGTTCATGCGCCCCCTGTCGCCCGACGACCCGCCCCCGGGCTGGGTCCGCTTCACCATGCTGCGCAACGTCGAGTCGCCCGACGAGGTCATCTGCTTCGGCCTCTTCGACGGGACGGTCGACGACCTGCGCGCCAGCGAGGCGGACCTCGGCTACGACGAGCAGCAGGCGGCGATCGCGCCGTTCGTCGCGTCCGTCGGCGCCTCGGGCCTGTACGAGGTCGTCGAGGACCTGACCGCATAGCCGGCCGGCCGCCCTCCCGGCGGCCGTGGTGGAAGGCAGCCTGTCATCGAAAACGGCGGCGATCGGCTAGCGTTTCCGGTGCCCGGCAGGAGCCACGTGTCCGCACGGGCGCACATCCATGCCGGCAGTCCCCCCGGCGGCAACCGAATGGCCGGCCCCTCGCGGGCCGCGCGGAGAGTTCCAAGAATCCCATGAGCGAGAAGACCCTTCAGGACGTCCTCGACGCGGCGCCCAACACGGTCGAGCTGCTGCGCAACTCGCAGCTCGGCGCCTACGTGTATCCCGTCGTCCCGGACGAGTTCAGCAACTGGCGCCGCGAGCAGCAGGCGTGGCGCGAGACGGCGGTCCTCTACGACCAGTCCCACCACATGGTGAACCTGTTCATCAGCGGCTCGGACGCGATCAAGCTGATCGAGCGCACGGCGATCAACACGGTCGCCAACTTCGAGGTCAACATGGCCAAGCAGTACGTGCCGACCACGCCGGCCGGCAACGTCATCGGCGACGGCATCCTCTTCCGCGAGGGCGAGGACGAGTACGTCTACGTCGGCCGCGCCCCGGCCGCCAACTGGCTCATGTTCCAGGGCGAGACCGGCGGCTACTCCAACCTCGACATCGTCGAGGACGATCGCTCGCCGATGCGCACGTTCGGCAAGGCGGTCACGCGGCGCTACTACCGCTTCCAGATCCAGGGCCCGAACGCGTGGCAGGTGATCGAGAAGCTCAACGGCGGTCCGGTCGAGCAGCTGAAGTTCTTCCGCATGGCGACGATGAGCATCGCCGGCAAGACCGTCCGCACGCTGCGCCACGGCATGGCCGGGGCGCCGGGCCTGGAGATCTGGGGTCCCTACGAGGACTACGACCTGATCCGCGAGACGATCATCGCGCAGGGCGCCGAGTTCGGCCTCGAGCCCGTCGGCGCGCGCGCGTACGCGTCGAACACGCTGGAGTCGGGCTGGATCCCGTCGCCGCTGCCGGCGATCTACACGGGCGAGGAGCTGCGCGCCTACCGCGAGTGGCTGCCCGCCGGCGGTTACGAGGCGACCAACGCGCTGGCCGGCTCGTTCGTCTCCGACGACATCGAGGACTACTACACCAACCCGTGGGACCTCGGCTACGGCCCGTTCGTGAAGTTCGACCACGACTTCATCGGCCGCGAGGCGCTCGAGGGGCTCGACCCCGCGGCGCAGCGTCGCAAGGTGACGTTCGACTGGAACGGCGAGGACATCCGCAAGGTCTACGACGCGCTGTTCGACCCGGAGGCCGAGGACTACCAGTTCTTCAACCTGCCGATCGCCAACTACGCCTCGACGAGCTTCGACGCCGTCAAGGACGCCGCCGGCACGGTCGTCGGCGCGTCGATGTTCGCGGGCTACAGCTCCAACGAGCGCCGCGCGCTGTCGCTGGGCTTCGTCAGCCCGGAGGTCGAGCACGGCACCGAGCTGACGCTGGTCTGGGGCGAGCCCGACGGCGGCACGTCGAAGAAGACGGTGCAGCCGCACCGGCAGCTCGAGGTCCGGGTCATCGTCAGCCCGGTCCCCTACGCCAAGACCGCCCGCCTGGAGTACGCCGACGGCTGGCGGGCCAGCGGCGTCGCGCTCTAGGCGCGACCCGCGACGACCGGCTACACGCCCCCGGCGCCCGCGTGGCGCCGGGCGGCGAAGCTGGGCTCGCGGTCGCGGCCCGCGAGCAGCCGGTAGTGGCGCTCGAGCTGCTCCTCGAGCGCCGTCGTCGTGCGCTCGGGCGGGCTGTAGAGCAGCGGCGAGCTCTCGATCGTCTCGCGCGTGTAGGGCAGCGTCAGGCGCCCGTGCGCGACCAGCGCGTCGGCCGGCGGGACGAGCACGTAGCGCGCCGAGAAGCGCTGCAGCCGCACGAGGAACCAGGCGTCGCGGTCGGTGCGCTCGTCGGCGTAGGTCCCGACGAAGGTGCCCACGCGGCGGCCCTGGGCGTCGTCGACGCGCCATCCCACCCAGTCGGTCGCCGATCGGGGGCGTGCGACAGGCATCTGCACCATCGGGGTTCGCCGCCGGGCCGGGCGGACCTGCCCGGGCGGGCTCGTACCCTGGGAGGGCCGATGCTCGAGCGTCCCCGCAGCGCCGCGCTCGCCGCGCTCGCCTGCCTGGTCGGCCTGGCGCTGACGGGCCTGATCGCCTACCTCGTGCCGCTCGCGCACGCGCACGACTCGGCCTCGCTGGACGGCTTCACCTCGCTGGGCAACGCGCGGCGCGACGTCGTCCTCGACCGGATCGCCCACATGGCCGACCCGGCGCCCTACGGGCTGCTGGCCGCCGCGGTCGTGGCCACCGCGCTGGCCCGTGCGCGCTGGCGGCTCGCCGCCGTGCTCGCCGTCGTGCTCGTCGGCGCGCCGACCACGACCGAGGTACTCAAGCACGGGCTCGCGCATCCGCGCGTCGCCGAGTGGCTGGGCGCGGCCCAGATCGGCGCGGCGTCGTGGCCGAGCGGGCATGCGACGGCCTCGATGGCGATCGCGCTGTGCGGCGTCCTCGCCGTGCCGGCCGTCCTGCGGCCGCTGGCGGGCGTCGCCGGCGGCCTGTTCGCGCTCGGCGTGTCGTTCTCGATCCTCGTGCTGCACTGGCACTTCCCCAGCGACATCGTCGGCGGCTTCCTGTGCGCGGCGACGTGGACGCTCGCGGGCGTCGCCGTGCTGCGCGCGCGGCCCTCGCCGGCCAGCGCCCGAGGCCCTGCGCCGGCGCGCCCGGCGGCCGCCA
>DASZVK010000265.1:0-16612 GCA_035547175.1 Solirubrobacteraceae bacterium | reverse complement strand
ACGGCGATGATGCTCGTCGCCGGGCGCGCGCTGGAGCCGCTGCTGGCCGACGCGGCCGCCGCCGCCGACGCGGCCGCGGCGCTCGCGCGGGCGCAGCGCGACACGCCGATGCTCGCGCGCACGCTGCTCCAGCAGGCGCTGCCGACCACCTTCGGCCTCAAGGCGGCGGGCTGGGCGAGCGCGCTCGACGCCGCCCGCCGCGGGCTGGCCGAGACGGCGGCCTACGCGCTCGCCGTCCAGGTCGGCGGCGCGGTCGGCACGCGCGACCGCTACGCCGGGCGCGGCCAGGCGGTGGCCGCGGCGGTCGCCGCGGAGCTGGGGCTCGCCGCGCCGATCCTGCCGTGGCACGGCGACCGCGGGCGCCCGGTCGCGCTGGCCGACGCGCTCGGCGTGCTGGCGGGTGCGCTCGCCAAGCCTGCGCGCGACGTGACGCTGCTCGCCCAGGGCGAGGTCGGCGAGGTCCGCGAGGCGGCGGCCGACGGCGTCGGCGGCTCGTCGGCGATGGCCCACAAGCGCAACCCGGTCGCGGCGGTGTCGGTGCTCGCCTGCGCGACGCGCGTGCCCGGCCTGGTGGCGACGATGCACGCGGCGATGGCCGGCGAGCACGAGCGCGCCGCCGGCGCCTGGCACGCCGAGTGGGAGACGCTGTCGGACCTGCTGCGCCTGACCGGCTCGGCGGCCGCGTGGGGGCGGGCGATGCTCGAGGGCCTCGAGGTCGACGCCGGGCGCATGGCGGCCAACCTGCGCGCCGCGGCGGAGTCGATCCCCGAGGCGGCCGACCCGGCCGCGCACCTCGGCGAGGCCGGCGCGATGGTCGACCGGGCGCTGGCCGCGCGCGCGGAGGCACGAGGAGGCTGAAGATGGCAGTCGACGTCCACCACGAGCTGAGCGGGCCCGCCGACGGGCCGCCCGTCGTGCTGTCGAGCTCGCTCGGCACGAACCTCGAGATGTGGGACGCCCAGGTGGGCCCGCTGTCCGGGCGCCACCGCGTCGTGCGCTACGACATGCGCGGCCACGGCCGCTCGCCGGTGCCGCCCGGCCCGTACGCGATCGACGACATGGGCGGCGACGCGCTGGCGCTGCTCGACCGGCTCGGCCTCGAGCGCGTCTCGTGGGTCGGCGTGTCGATGGGCGGGATGATCGGCATGTGGCTGGCGATCAACGCGCCCGAGCGCATCGACCGCCTCGTCCTCTGCTGCACGTCGGCGCGCATGGACCCGGCGGGCTGGGCCGACCGCATCGCCGCGATCCGCGCCGGCGGCGGCGTCGCCGCGATCGCCGACGCCGTGATCGCGCGCTGGCTGACGCAGGAGTGGCGCGAGGCGCATCCCGCCCAGACGGCCGCGCTGCGCGACGCGCTCGCCGCCCAGCCGATCGACGGCTACGTCGCCTGCTGCGAGGCGATCGCGGCGATGGACCTGCGCCCGGGGCTGCCGTCGATCGCCGCGGACACGCTCGTGATCGCCGGTCGCCACGACGTGGCGACGCCGCCGGAGGAGCACTCCCGGCCGATCGCCGACGCGATCCCGGCCGCCCGCTACCGGGTCGTCGAGGGCGCGCACCTGGCGCCGATCGACGCGGCCGACGCGGTCACGGAGCTGATCATCGAGCACCTCGGAGGTGGACCGGCATGAGCGACGACGAGCGCCGCGAGCAGGGGATGCGCATCCGCCGGGAGGTCCTCGGCGACGAGCACGTCGACCGCGCCGTCGCGGGCACGACGCCGTTCACCGAGCCCTTCCAGGACTTCATCACGCGCACGGCGTGGGGCGACATCTGGGCGCGCGAGGGGCTCTCGCGCCGCACGCGCAGCGCGATCACGCTCGCCGTGCTGACCGCGCTGGGCCGCGAGCACGAGATCGCGATGCACGTCCGCGCCGCGCTGCGCAACGGCCTCGACGAGGACGAGATCGCCGAGGTCCTGCTGCACACGGGCGTCTACGCCGGCGTGCCGACCGCCAACCGGGCGTTCGCGATCGCCCAGCAGACGCTGCGCGAGGAGCGCTCCTGACGGTCCAGACGCGCGATCGCGGGTACGTCCAGTCGCTCGAGCGCGGCCTGCTCGTCGTGCGGGCGCTGAGCGTCCCGGGGCCGGGGCAGAGGCTCGCCGACGTCGCTCGCGCCACGGGCCTGACGCGCGCGGCGGCGCGGCGCTTCCTGCTGACGCTCCAGAGCCTCGGCTACGTGCGCAACGACGGGCGGCTGTTCTCGCTGACGCCGCGCGTGCTCGAGCTCGGCTTCGCCTACCTGTCGAGCCTCGAGCTGCCCGAGATCGCCCAGCCGCACCTGCAGGCGCTCGTCGAGCAGGTCCACGAGTCCTCGTCGGTCTCGGTGCTCGACGGCGACGAGGTCGTCTACGTCGCGCGCGTGCCCGCCCAGCGCCGGATCATGGCCGTGACGATCAGCGTCGGCACGCGCTTCCCGGCGTTCCTGACCTCGATGGGCCGCGTCCTGCTGGCCGGCCTGGCCGACGGCGAGCTCGACGCGCTGCACCCGCCCGCCACGCTGCGCGGCGAGCTCGCCCGCGTGCGCGCGGCCGGCCACGCGATCGTCGACCAGGAGCTCGAGGCCGGGCTGCGCTCCGTCGCCGCGCCGATTCGCGACCCGCGCGGGCGCGTCATCGCGGCGGTCAACCTCTCCGCGCACGCCTCGCGCCGCACGCTCGACGACGTCCGCACCGCGCTGCTGCCGCCGCTGCTGGAGACCGCGGCCGCGATCGAGCGCGACCTGAGCGGAGCGCCCGGCTAGCCCTCAGCCCTCGTCGATGAAGGCGCGCAGGCGCGCGCGCAGCGTCGACAGGCGGCCGCTCTCGTCCAGCGAGGTCAGCAGGTCGTGGGCCTGGTCGTGGTCGAGCAGGAACTCGTCGCGGCCGACGCGGAGCATCCGGGCCAGGCGCAGGAACGAGGTCGCCTCGTCCTCGTCGAGCTGGGCCGCGAAGCTCTCGATGGACTCGGCCGCGGTCCGGCGGTGGGCCTGGTCGAGGCGCACCTCCAGCCACTCGCGTCGTTCGCCAACTGGGCTCATAGGGCTCCTTCTATAGCAAGCGCGCGGCGCTTGTCGTACGCCGCCAGCGACGGGAACGCCGCCACGACCAGCAGCGCGAAGACGATGCAGGCGATCCCGCCCGAGACGACGGCGAAGCGCGCGCTGGTCGCCGCGGCCACCGTGCCCGACTCGACGTCGCCCAGGCGCGGCCCGCTGGTGACGACGAGCGAGAAGGCCGACGACATGCGCCCGCGCATCTCGTCCGGCGTCACGCTCTGGTTGATGACGCTGCGGCAGACGGCGCTGACGCTGTCGGCCGCGCCGGCGGCGGCCAGCAGCGCCGCCGCCGGCCAGATCGACGGCATCAGGCCGGCGATCGCGATCGCGACGCCCCAGGCGAGCACCGACACGATCGTGATCGCGCCCAGCCGCCGCGCGCGGTCGAGCCAGCTCGTGGTCAGCGCGGCGACCGTGGCGCCCGCCGACACCGCGGCGAACAGCAGGCCGGTGCCGCCCGCGCCCGCGTGGTAGATGCTCACCGACAGCACCGGGAACAGCGCGCGCGGCATCCCGAACGTCATCGCCGCGAGGTCGATCGCGAACGAGCCGAGCAGCGCCCGGTTGGAGCGCACGAAGCCCATGCCCTCGCCGATCGACGCCAGGATCCGCAGCGGCCGCGTCTCGTCGTGGTGGCCCGCGGGGCGCTGCGGCCTCATGCGCATCACGGCGCCGACCATCGCCAGGCACGACAGCGCGTCCGCCGCGTAGGCGCCCTCGACGCCCGTCGCCGAGATCAGCAGGCCGCCGAGCCCCGGGCCGATGACCATCGTCAGCTGCGTCAGCCCGAAGCTGAGCGCGATCGCCGCCGGCATCTCCGGGGGATCGACGAGGTTGGGGACGATCGCCGCGCGCGCGACGTTCTGCAGCGTCGCGGCGCCGGCCGCGAGGCCGCCGACGACGAACAGCGCCGCGACCGGCGGGTCGCCGGCGATCGCCATCGCGCACAGGGCCGCGGCGCAGGCGACGAGCGCGATCTGGTCGAGCAGCAGCAGCTTGCGGCGGTCGTAGTGGTCGGCGAGCGCGCCGCCGACGAGCGCGACGGTGACGAGCGGGCCCAGCTCGGCGGCGCCGAGCAGGCCGGTCAGCAGCGCCGAGTGGGTCTCGACGTAGATCTGGTAGGGGAGCGCGACCAGGCCGGCCTGGCTGCCGACGTTGCTGACGACGCTGCCGGTGATCAGCGCGCGCAGCTCGGGCGAGCGCCGCAGCGGGGTCAGGTCGGCGGTGATCCCGCCCAGGAGCCGGCGCAGCGACATGGAGGCCGAAAGCTAGGGGCCGGGCGTGGTGCCCGGCCCCCGCTGCGACCGCGGATCGCCGCGTGCCCCGTCGCCTCGTGCGAGGCGCGGGTCCTACGGCGCTCCGAACCCGAACCCGCCCTGGTCGCCGTAGCCGTTCGACGAGTCGCTGCTGGTGATGTCCTTCTCGGGACGCGTGCCGAGCTTGACCGTGATCGTCTTGGCGTCGCCGCCGCGCTTGAGCTCGACCTTCACCTCGTCGCCGGCGTGGCGCGCGTCGACCGCGGCGCCGAGGTCGGCGGCGTCGGTCACCGTCGTCCCGCCCAGGGCGACGATCTTGTCGCCGGACTTGATGCCCGCCTTGTCGGCCGGGCCGCCGGACTGGACCGCCGCGACCGTCGCGCCCGAGTCGTCCTCGGTGTCGGTCGTCGACACGCCGAGGTAGGCGTGCTTGGCGTGCCCGGTGGCCTTGAGCTGGGCGATGACCGTCTTGACCGTGTTGATCGGGACGGCGAAGCCGATGCCGACGTTGCCGCTCTCCGAGCTGCCGGTGCCGGTCTCGATCTGCGAGTTGATGCCGATGACCTTGCCGGTGTCGTCGAACAGCGGGCCGCCCGAGTTGCCCGGGTTGAGCGCCGCGTCGGTCTGGATGACGTTGCTGATCGTCCAGTTGTTGGGCGAGGTGATCTGGCGCTGGAGCGCGCTGACGACGCCGGTGGTCAGCGTGCGGCTGAGCCCGAACGGGTTGCCGATCGCGTACACGGGATCGCCGACGTTGACCGCGTCGGAGTCGCCGAGCGTGAGCGGCGTCAGCTTCTCGCCGCCGGTGTCGATCTTCAGCAGGGCGACGTCGGTCGAGTCGTCGGCGCCGACGATCTTGGCCTTGACCGCCTTGCGGTCGCCGACCTTGACGGTCACGGAGCTGGCGCCGTCGACGACGTGCGCGTTGGTGACGATGTAGCCGTCGTCGGAGACGACGAAGCCCGACCCGGTCGCCTCGCCCTGCTGCTGCTGGCCCCAGAACGGGCTCGCGGACTCGGTGATCTGGGAGGTGATGTACGCGACCGAGCCCTTCGCGCGGTCGTAGACCTCGCGCGGGGAGAGGACGGCCGTCGACGAGGCCGAGACCGGCTGCGTCGATCCGCTCGCGGTGGGCGTCTCGATGCGCGTCGTGACGGTGCTGGTCGACCCGCCGGTCGTCGCCACCACGGCCGCGCCTCCCGCGCCGCCGACGAGGGCGGCGGCGACGAGCGCCGTGAGCATTCGTGGAGTGCGCATGGACACAGGATGGGCCTCGGTCGTCAGCGGTGCGTAAGCCCTCCCGAAGTCTGCCGTAAGACTGCGGGAGGGGCTCTACGCGACGGCGACCGGCGCGTCCGCCGCGCGCTCGCGCCGGACGACCGGGAGGCGCAGCTCGAACACCGCGCCGCCGCCCTGCGCGCGCGCGGCGGACACGCTGCCGCCGTGGTCCTCGGCTACCTGGCGCACGATCGCCAGGCCGAGGCCGGAGCCGCTCTGCGCGCGCGACTGGGCGCCGCGGAAGAAGCGGTCGAAGACGTGGGGCAGCTCGTCCTCGGGGATGCCCGGGCCGTGGTCGCGGACCCGCAGCACGCCGTCGCGCAGCGTCACCTCGACCGGCTCGCCCGGGGCGTTCCACTTGACGGCGTTGTCGAGCAGGTTGTTGACGGCGCGCGTCAGGCGCCCCGACACGCCGACGACCGTCGTCTCCTGGAGGTCGGCCTCGAAGCGCGTGTCGGGCGCGTGGCGCGCGGTGCGCTCCAGCGCCTCCTCGACGATCTCGTCCATGCGCAGCGGCTCGCGGCCGGCGCTCGGCTGGTCGCCGCGCGCCAGCTCGATCACGTCGTTCATCAGCACCGAGAGCTCCTCGGTCTGGGCGACGACCGTGTCGAGCAGCTCGGAGCGGCGCTCCTCGCCCAGCTCGGCGCCGCGCGGGCTGCGCAGGATCTCGATGTTCGTGCGCAGCGACGTGATCGGCGTGCGCAGCTCGTGCGAGGCGTCGGCGACGAGCTGGCGCTGCGCGCGCACCGAGGCGTCGAGCTCCTCGACGGACTTCTCGAGCGCGTCGAGCATCTCGTTGAAGGTCGTCGCCAGCGAGGCGATCTCGTCGTGCCCGGAGGCCTTGATGCGCCCGGCCAGGTCGCGCGTGTCGGCGACGTGCCGCGCGGCCTCGGTGAGCCGCGCCAGCGGCGCCGTCGCGCGGCGGGCGACGAGCCAGCCCAGCCCCATCGCCAGCGCGATGCCGGCGCCGCCCGCCAGCAGGAAGATCAGCCGCAGGCGGCGCATGACGCTGTCGACCTCGGCGAGCGAGCGGCCCAGCGCGACGCCGTAGCGGTTGCCGGCCGGGTCGACCGCCTGGGCGGTGATGACGCGCACGTGCACGCCGTCGACGTGCGTGTCGTAGAGCGCCACCTCGCGCTTGCCGGAGGCCACCTGCTTGAGCGTCCGCGTGATCGGCAGCGGGATGTGCAGGTCGCCGGCGCTGGTCTGGCGCGCGCCGGAGGCCGAGATCACCGTCTGGTAGGCGTCGGCGTCGCCGGGGCGGTTGCCGCGGCCGAGCCGCCCGCCGTAGCCGAAGTCGCCGCCGACGTTGATCGGCATGCCCGAGACGACGCGGCCGCGCAGCGAGTTGTCGACCTCGGAGCGCAGCTGGCTGCGCACCGCGAGGTATCCGAGGACCGAGGCGAGGACGATCGCGATCGCCACCGCCCCGCCGGCCAGCAGCGTCAGCCGTCCCCTGAAGGTCACGGCTCCTCGCGCAGGACGTAGCCGACCGAGCGCACCGTGTGGATCAGGCGGGGCTCGCCGCCCTCCTCGGTCTTGCGCCGCAGGTAGCCGATGTAGACGCCCAGCGAGTTGGACTCGCTGCCGAAGTCGTAGCCCCAGACCATCTCGAAGATCTGCGAGCGCGAGAGCACCTGGCGCGGATGGCGCAGGAAGCACTCCAGCAGCAGGAACTCGGTCCGCGTCAGCTCCATCAGCCGCTCGCCGCGGTAGGCGCGGTGGGCGACGGAGTCGAGCCGCAGGTCGGCGAAGCTGAGGACCTCGCCGGCGGGCGGCTCGACGCCGCGGCGCATGATCGCGCGCAGCCGCGCGACCAGCTCGCGCAGCGCGAACGGCTTGACGAGGTAGTCGTCGGCGCCCGCCTCGAGGCCCGCGACGCGGTCGTCGATCTCGTCCTTGGCGGTCAGCATCAGGATCGGCGTGCGGTTGCCGGCGGCGCGCAGCCTGCGGCAGACCTCGATGCCGTCGACGTAGGGCATCGCGACGTCGAGCACGACGGCGTCGACCTGCTCGTCGCCGAGCATGTGCAGCGCCTCGAGCCCGTTCTCGACCGCCTCGACGTCGTAGTCCTCGAGCTCGAGCGCGAGCACGAGCGACTTGCGCACCGCGGGCTCGTCGTCGACGACGAGGATGCGGTGCCTGCCGGCGCCGGCGGCCGTCGTCAGGGCGGCGTCAGCCGGCATAGGAGACCTTCACCGAGAAGGCGCCGTTGCCCTTCTTGCGCGAGACGCTCAGCGTGACCGTCTCGGTCGGCGTCTCGCGGCAGGCCCCGTTGGGGTAGCTGATCGTGTCGCTGCTGCCGGCCGCCGTCGTGCGCTTCTCGACCTTGCCGCGCGACACCAGCGCCAGGTCGAAGTTCGTGCCGCTCGGCCCGTGCAGCGCGACCGACAGCGCGCCGTCGAGCGTCAGCCTGAACTTGAAGTGGCGGGCGTTGGACGACGTCGAGGTGAACTTCCCGGTGAACGTCTTGGTGACGTTGCCCTGCCACGGCGACGTGACGTCCCGGCGCGCGGCCGCCAGCGAGGCGGGCGTCGGCTGCAGGCTCGGGGCGAAGCGCCACTCGACGTCGGGGAAGACGAGGTGCGCGTAGGTCTCGGCCCACGCCTCGCCCGGGTTCTCGAAGTAGAAGCGGCCCTCGTTGCCGGGGAACAGGCGGCCCTGGAGCGAGCCGAGGCAGACCTGCTCGTAGGAGGACCAGTACTTGGGCCCGTAGTCGATCGCTGGGAACGGCGCGTCGTCGCGGAACGTGGCGACGTGGTGGCCGTACTCGTGGGCGATGATGTACGCGGTGCTGATCCCGTCGGTGGTCGCGTCGATCGGCGCGTCGGGCACGGTCATCGTGTGCGTCTGGCTCGAGTAGCAGGCCAGCGTCCCGTCCTCCCCGCCGCAGTCGGCCTGGATCTCCGACGGCGCGACGATCTCGACGTCGAGCGACGACAGCTCCGAGCCGTGGGGGAGCGAGCCGAGGAAGTCGACGTAGCTCTGCGCGACCGCCGGGTCCGGGGCCAGCGAGGGCGAGAACGACACCTGGACGGTGTCTCCCTCGGGCGTCGTGTACGGCGTCGCGGCCAGGGCCGCGGCGGGGACGAGCAGGACGCCCGCGAGGACGCCCATCAGGAGCAGGGGCCGACGCACCACGGTCATCATCACGGTAGACGATCGGCGGGCGGCCTCAACGCGGCCGAAGCCCAAGCGAAGAATCGGCGAAGCGCGGCGCGGGCGGACCGGCGGCGAGCGGTTTCCGGCTATCGTCCCGGCGGCGATGAGCCTCGACGTCCCCTCCTTCGAGCTCGACGTCCGCACGGAGAACGGGCGCACGCACCTCGTCCCGCGCGGGGAGCTGGACCTCGCCACGGCCCCGCAGCTCGAGGATCGCGTGATGTCGGCCGTGCGCGAGCCCGGCGGCGTCGTGCTCGACCTGCGCGAGCTGACGTTCATGGACTCCACGGGGATCCGGACGATCGTCGCCGCCCACCAGGCGGCCAAGCAGTCGGGGACCGAGCTGCGCGTCGTGCGCCCGGCGCCCGACACCGCCGTCGCGCGCGTGATCGAGATCTCCGGCATCGACGAGGCCCTCGGACTCGTGGATGCGCCTTGAGCGCAGACGTCGCTCGGCTCGCCGAGCTGATCGTCGGGTTCGGGGCCAACGTCCAGCCCGGGCAGGTCGTGGCGATCAGCTCGGAGCCGGGCAAGGAGGAGCTCACGCGCGAGCTCGCCGCGGCCGCCTACCGGGCCGGGGCGAAGTTCGTCGACGTCTGGTACTTCGACCTCCACGTCAAGCGCGCGCGGCTGCTGCACGGGGCCGAGGAGGACCTCTCCTACGTGCCGCCGTGGTGGGGCTACCGGCTCGAGCGGCTCGCCGAGATGCGCGGCGCGCGGATCGGGCTCACCGGCCCGGCGTCGCCGGACGTCTTCGCCGACGTCGACCCCGCGCGCGCCGGCATGGACCAGATGCCGTTCCTCAAGGAGAGCGCGCGCATCGTCAACGAGCGCACGACCAACTGGTGCGGCTTCCCGTGCCCGACGCCCGGCTGGGCGCGGCTGGTGTACCCGGAGCTCGAGCCCGAGGCGGCGCTGGCGCGGCTCTGGGAGGAGGTCCTGCACGTGATGCGCATGGACACCGACGACCCGGTGGCCGCCTGGACCGAGCGCATCGGCACGATGGAGGCCGTCGCCGCGCGCCTGGGCGAGCGGCGCTTCGACGCGATCCGCCTGCGCGGGCCGGGCACCGACCTGACGGTCGGGCTGATGCCCTCCAGCCAGTGGCGCGCCGCGCGCTTCGAGACGGTCGACGGCATCGTGCACATGCCCAACCTGCCGACCGAGGAGCTGTTCACCGCGCCCGACCCGGCGCGCGTCGACGGCGTCGTGCGCGCGACCAAGCCGCTGTGGCTGGGCGGCTCGATCGTCGACGGCATCGAGGTCGCCTTCGAGCGCGGACGGGCGGTGCGGATCGACGCCGAGCGCAACGCCGAGGTGCTGCGGGCCTACGCGGCGCGCGACGAGGGCGCCTGCCGGCTCGGCGAGCTCGCGCTGGTCGACGGCGACGGGCGCATCGGGCCGCTGGGGACGATCTTCTACGACACGCTGCTCGACGAGAACGCGGCCAGCCACATCGCGCTCGGCTCGGCCTACGCGTTCTGCGTCTCCGACGAGGCCGACGCTGAGCGCATCAACCACAGCGCGATCCACGTCGACTTCATGGTCGGCTCGCCCGAGGTCGAGGTCGACGGCCTGACCGCGTCGGGTGATGCAGTGCCGCTGCTGCGCGGCGGCGCCTGGCAGGTCTGACGACTAACCTTCGCGCACGCCGCAGCGTCTGGAGAGGTGCCGGAGCGGTTGAACGGGCACGACTGGAAATCGTGTAACGGGGGTCGACCTCGTTCGAGGGTTCGAATCCCTCCCTCTCCGTGGATATGGCATTTCGAGGTGGTGCGCTCGTGCGGAGGCCTTGCTCAGGTACGGCGTGGCTTGCACCACACCCGCGCGCATAGCCGCTGTGTGACGACCAAGACGTCCCGTTGTCTGAGCGGTGGTCGTCCTCTACTCTCGATGCCGTGACCGTCAAGGAACAGCTCTTGGCCCGCGTGGCGGAGATGGACGACGAACAGGCCGCGGAGACGCTTCGGCTCCTTGACCTGCGCCCCGACTTGGCGAACACCGAGGGTGACGACGAGTCGCTGACCGCCGAGGACGTCGTGGCTCTCGAAGAAGGCCGTGCAGCGCTCGCGGCGGGCGACGTCCTCTCGGCCGACGAGGTTCGCGACCTCTTTGCATGAGCGACCCGTCGTGGTCGCTGGTCGTGACACGCCCGGCGGGACGTGACCTGCGAAGGCTCGACCCGCCTGTGCGCCGCCGCGTCGGCCAAGCCCTCGAGGGCCTGCTCGTCGATGAGCAGCGCGGCGACGTTCGCCCGCTGGTGGGGCGACCGGAGTGGCGCTTACGCGTGGGGGATTGGCGCGTGTTCTATCTCCGTGACACCACCTCGCGAATCGTCACGGTGACGCGCGTCCTGCCTCGCGGCCGCGCCTACGATCGCTGACCTCGTGGCGGCGTCTGTGACGAATACCCTCCCTTTCCGTCCGATCTCGCGTCGTTCCCTACGGCGCAGAGCCTCGCGGAACCACCCAGACCGAGTCGAAGTCGAGCACGGCGGCCAGGCGGTCGTAGTGCGCGTCGTAATGCAGGACGGCGCATCCGTGTTCGGCCGCGCCTGCAGCGATGATCGCGTCGGGCGGGGGCACCCGGTGATGGCCATCCGGTCCGAGGGCGGAAAGCTCGACCATCGCGCTTCGCCGCGGCGAGCGTTCCGCGGGAGATCGGCATGTCTCGCAGGAAGGACGGCGAGCTCGTCGTCGAGATGCTCGACGTCCTTCCGGGTCCGGGCGCTGTAGAGCAGCTCCAGCTGGACGATCGCGCAGGTGACGATGCGGTCGGCGCCGAGGGCCGCGAGCCAGTCATCGGCGCGGTGGGCGACCCGTGCCCACTCAGACCTGTCCGCGAGCAGGGGGCCTGACCCGCCCCAGCTCACGGATAGAGCTGCCAGGCCTGACGACCTTCGTCGCGGAGCATGTCGAGGTCGAGACCGTCGCCGGTGGCGAATCGCTCGACGAGCGCCGGGTGGCATGCGCTAGAGCCGCGCTCCTCGTCGGCGGCCTCTGCGCGCGCCGGGTACTCGCTGAGGCCTCGCGGACCACCTCGGCCTGCTTGCGACGGGTGCGGAAGGCGTGCTCCCGCAGCCACTCGGCCTGCTCGGCGGGGAGGTGTGGGCCGAGTATGCCCGGATAGTCCTGGGGAAGCCGGCCCACCTCGTCGGCATCTGAGCCCGCTCTCAGCGTCCTCTCATCTATGGCTCGGTATACGGAGTCGATGGCGACGTCGAGCGAGCCCCTGGCCGACGACCTGCGGGTCGGCGGGCAGGCCACGTCCGCGGAGGCGGACGCGGTCGCGAGCGCGATCGCGCGGGGGCGTGCGCGCCTGCTCTCGCTCCAGCACCCGGACGGGTGGTGGAAGGGGGAGCTGGAGACCAACGTCACGATGGACGCCGAGGACCTGCTGCTGCGCGAGTTCCTCGGCATCCGCGACGCCGCCGTCACCGAGCGCGCCGCGCGCTGGATCCGCTCCGGCCAGCGCGACGACGGCACCTGGGGCAACTTCCCCGGCGCACCGGCCGACCTGTCGACGACGATCGAGGCCTACGTCGCGCTGCGGCTGGCCGGCGACCCGCCCGAGGCCGAGCACATGCGCGCGGCGGCCGCCTTCGTGCGCGGCGCCGGCGGGCTCGAGCGCGCCCGCGTCTTCACGCACATCTGGCTGGCGCTGTTCGGCGCCTGGCCGTGGGAGCACGTGCCGGCGATCGCCCCCGAGCTGATGCTGCTGCCGCCGTGGGCGCCGCTGAACCCCTACGACTTCGCCTGCTGGGCGCGGCAGACCGTCGTCGCGCTGGCCGTCGTGCGCTCCTACCGGCCGGTGCGGCCGCTGCCGTTCGCGATCGACGAGCTGCACGGCGACGAGCCCTGGCGGCCGCCCGCCGGCACGACGCCGCGCGGCCGCGCCTTCGCCGCGCTGGACCGCCTCCTGCAGGCCTACGAGCGGCGCCCGCTGCGGTGGCTGCGGGAGCTGGCCCTCGAGCGCGCCGAGCACTGGATCGCCGACCGCCAGGAGGCCGATGGCTCGTGGGGCGGCATCCAGCCGCCGTGGGTCTACTCGTTGATCGCGCTGCACCTGCGCGGACGCCCGCTCGACGACCCGACGGTCCGCCGCGGCCTCGACGGGCTCGAGTCGTTCGTGATCGACGACGAGCGCGGCCGGCGGCTCGAGGCCTGCCAGTCGCCCGTCTGGGACACCGCGCTGGCCGTCGTCGCGCTTGAGGACTCACGGCCCGAGGCGCCCGGCCCCGAGCATGCCGACGCGGTGCGCCGCGCCGCCGACTGGCTGCTGGACCGCCAGATCCTCGCCCGCGGCGACTGGGCCGTGCGCCGGCCGGAGCTCGAGCCCGGCGGCTGGGCGTTCGAGTTCGAGAACGCCAACTACCCCGACGTCGACGACGCGGCCGAGGTCGTCCTCGCGCTGCGCGCCGTCGAGCACCCCGACGCCGAGCGCGTCGGCCGCGCGATCGACCGCGGCGTGCGCTGGATCGAGGGCATGCAGAGCGCCGACGGCGGCTGGGGCGCGTTCGACGCCGACAACCGCCGCACGCTGATCAACGACCTGCCGTTCTGCGACTTCGGCGAGGTGATCGACCCGCCCAGCGCCGACGTCTCCGCCCACGCGCTGGAGATGCTCGCCGCGGTCGGGCGCGCGCGCGTTCCGGCCGCGCGCGCCGGGCTGGCGTGGCTGCTGGCCGGGCAGGAGCCCGACGGCTCGTGGGTCGGCCGCTGGGGCGTCAACCACCTCTACGGGACGGGCGCCGTCGTGCCGGCGCTCGTCGCGATGGGCGTCGGCCGCGACGAGCAGCCGATCCGCCGCGCCGTGCGCTGGCTCGAGGAGCGCCAGAACGACGACGGCGGCTGGGGCGAGGACTGCCGCTCCTACGACGACCCCGCCTGGATCGGGCGCGGCGAGAGCACGCCGTCGCAGACCGCCTGGGCGCTGCTCGCCCTGCACGCCGCCGGCGAGCGCGGCGACGCCGTGCGGCGCGGCGTCGCCTGGCTGGTCGGGAAGCAGCGACCGGACGGCGGCTGGGACGAGGGCCCGTTCACCGGCACCGGCTTCCCGGGCGACTTCTACATCGGCTACCACCTCTACCGGCTCGTCTTCCCGCTCATGGCCCTCGGGCGGTGCGTACGATGAGCGCGGTGACCGACCTCGACCTGCCCGGTCGCGCCGAGGTGCTCGTGCAGGCGCGGACGGAGAACTTCCCGGTCGCCAGCCGGGTCCTCGCGGGGCCTGCGCGCGCGCACCTGCTCGCCATCTACGGCTTCGCCCGGCTCGTCGACGACGTCGGCGACGAGGCCCCCGGCGACCGCACGGCGCTGCTGGACCACCTCGACGGCGAGCTCGACCGGATCTTCGCCGGCGCCGAGCCGGAGCATCCGCTGATGCGCTCGCTCGCCACCACGGTGCGGGCGTGCGGCATGCCCGAAGGGCCGCTGCGCCGCCTCGTCGAGGCCAACCGCGTCGACCAGGAGGTCGCGCGCTATCAGACGTTCGACGACCTGCTCGGCTACTGCCGGCTGTCGGCGGCGCCGGTCGGCGAGCTGGTGCTCTGGGCCTACGGCCTCGCCACGCCCGAGCGCGTCGCGCAGTCGGACCGCGTGTGCGCGGCGCTGCAGGTGATCGAGCACGTTCAGGACGTCGGCGAGGACCGTCGCCGCGGGCGCGTCTACCTGCCCGCCGAGGACCTCGCCGCGGCCGGCTGCGAGGACGGCGACCTCTGGGCCGCGAGCGCGAGCGAGCCGCTGCGCGCCGTCCTGCGCCTGCAGACCGACCGCGCGCGCGAGCTGCTCGGCGCCGGCGCGCCGCTCGTGCGCTCGCTGCACGGCCGCGCCCGCCTTGCCGTGTCGGGCTTCGTCGCCGGCGGCCGCGCCACGCTCGCCGCGATCGAGCGCGCCGGCCACGACGTGCTCGGCGCCCATCCCCGACGCTCGCGGCGCGGCATGACCGCCGCGCTCGCCCGGACGGTGGTGGGGCGGTGAGCGTCGTTCCGGCGCTGGAGGTCGAGCGCGCCTACCGCGAGTGCGAGCGCATCACCCGCACCGAGGCGGCCAACTTCTTCTACGGCATCCGCCTGCTGCCGGGGCCGAAGCGGCGGGCGATGAGCGCCGTCTACGCGTTCGCCCGGCGCGTCGACGACATCGGCGACGGCGACCTGCCCGCGCAGGAGAAGCTGGTCGGCCTGGAGTCCGAGCGCGCGCTCGTCGCGGCGCTCGGGGCGGGCGACGCCGCCGGCACGGGGGACCCGGTGGTCGTCGCCCTCGACCACGCCCGCAAGCGCTTCGGCCTGCCGCTGGACGCCTTCGAGGCGCTGATCGAGGGCGTCGAGCTCGACGTGCGCGAGACGCGCTACGAGACCTTCGACGAGCTCGTCGTCTACTGCCGCGACGTCGCCGGCTCGATCGGGCGGCTGTGCCTGGCGATCTTCGGCCACGAGGACCGCGCCCCGGACGCCGACGCGCTCGCCGACGACCTCGGCGTCGCCATGCAGCTGACCAACATCCTGCGCGACGTGCTCGAGGACCACCGGCGCGGCCGCGTGTACCTGCCCGCCGAGGACCTGCGCGCCTTCGGCTGCGCGGGCCCGCTCGACCTGTCGCCCGAGCTGGTGCGCTTCGAGGCCGCCCGCGCGGCGGAGTGGTTCGACCGCGGCCTGACGCTCGCCGACATGCTCGACCCGCGCAGCCGCTCGTGCCTGGCGGCGATGACGGGGATCTACCGCCGGATCCTGCAGCGGATCGAGCGCCGTCCCGAGGAGATCCTCGAGCACCGGATCTCGCTGCCGCCGTGGGAGAAGGCGTGGCTGGCGGCGCGCGGCATCGTGGGGGCGGCGGCGTGAGTGCCCGGCGGCATCTGTCGGCGGCCACGGCCGCCCGGCCGTCGGCCGACGGGCGCGTGCTCGTCGTCGGCGGCGGCCTGGCGGGCATCGCAGCGGCGCTCGACTGCGCCGCCGGCGGCGCCGACGTGACGCTGCTGGAGTCCCGCGGCCGCCTCGGCGGGGCGGCGTACTCGTTCCACCGCGACGGCCTCGTCGTCGACAACGGCCAGCACGTCTTCCTGCGCTGCTGCACGGCCTACCGCTCGCTGCTGGGACGGATCGACGCCGACGAGCTGGTGACGCTCCAGCGGCGGCTGGAGATCCCCGTGCTCGTGCCCGGCGGGCGGACCGCCTGGCTGCGCCGCTCGGCGCTGCCGGCGCCGCTGCACCTGGCCGGCGCGCTGGTCCGCTACCGGCCCGTGCCGCTGCGCCGCCGCGCCGCGGTCGCGCGGGCGCTGCGCGCGCTCGGCCGCGTCGACGCCGCCGACCCGGCCGCCGACGGCCGCTCGTTCGGCGACTGGCTCGAGGAGCACGGCCAGGGCGCCGCGGCGGTCGACGCCGTGTGGCGGCTGATCGGCCGGCCGACGCTCAACCTCGAGCCGGCCGACGCCTCGCTCGCCCAGGCCGCGCAGGTCTTCCAGGTCGGCCTGCTCGAGGACGCGGCCGCGGCCGACGTCGGCTACGCGCGCGTGCCGCTGGGCGCGATCCACGACGACGCGGCGCGGGCCGCGCTCGCACGCGCCGGGGTCGACGTTCGCCTGCGCCGCGGCGTCACCGCGATCGCGCCGCGCGAGCACGGCTTCCGCGTCGAGGTCCACGCCCAGCCCGCGATGGACGCCGACGCGGTCGTGCTCGCCGTGCCGCCCGACCGTGCCGCCCGCCTGCTGCCATCCGCGGCGGGCGTCGACGGCGCCCGGCTGACGGCGCTCGGCTCGTCGCCGGTCGTCGACCTGCACGCGGTCTTCGACCGGCCGGTGCTCGACCACCCGTTCGCGGCCGCCGTCGGCTCGCCGGTGCAGTGGGTCTTCGACCGCAGCGCCGCCGCCGGGCTGTCGGGCGA
>DASZVK010000264.1:0-4606 GCA_035547175.1 Solirubrobacteraceae bacterium | reverse complement strand
CCGCCGACGCGACCTCCTCGGGATGCTTGCGCAGCGTCGTCGCGGCCTCGCGCAGGATCGCGTCGTGACGGCGCAGCAGCGCGACGGCCTCGGGCCCGGTGACCGCCTCGATGCGCCGCACGTTCGCCGCGCTGGAGGTCTCCGACAGGATCCGGAAGACGCCGATCTCGGCCGTGCTGCGCACGTGCGTGCCGCCGCACAGCTCGCGCGAGTAGGAGCCGTCGCCGACCTCGACCATCCGCACGACGTCGCCGTACTTCTCGCCGAACAGCGCCATCGCGCCCTTCGCGCGGGCCTCGTCGAGCGTCGTGCTCTGCCAGGAGACCGGGTCGTTGCGCAGGACCCACTCGTTGACGCGGTCCTCGACGTCGGCCAGCTCCTCGGCGCTCAGCGCGCTGCCGTGGGTGAAGTCGAAGCGCAGCTTGTCGGGGCCGACGTACGAGCCCGCCTGGCGGACGTGGTCGCCGAGGCGCTCGCGTAGCGCCGCGTGCAGCAGGTGCGTCGCGGTGTGGTTGGCCTGCGTGGCGATGCGCGCGGCGCGGTCGACGGTCGCGACGACCTCGGCGCCCTCGCCCGGCGCCCGGCCGGGCGGGTGGGCCTCGACCACGAGCACCTGGTCGTCGCCGAAGCGGCGCACGTCGACGACGCGCGCGTCGCAGTCGCCCGACGCGCAGACGACGCGCCCGTGGTCGGCCACCTGGCCGCCGCCGGTCGCGTAGAACGGCGACGCCGCGAGCTTGAGCGCGAAGCGCCCCTCGGGCAGCTCGGCGACGGCGGCGACCGTGGTGCGCTGCTCGAGCGCCTCGTAGCCGGTGAACGCGGTCGGCTCGCCCGGCAGCGCCTGCAGGTCGCCGGCGCCAGCGACCTCGCGCGCCACCGCGCGTCCGCGCGTGCGCTGCTCCTCCATCAGCACCTCGAAGCCCTTCTCGTCGACGCCGAGGCCGCGCTCGGCGACGAGCTCGAGCGTCAGGTCGAAGGGGAAGCCGTACGTGTCGTGCAGGCGGAAGGCGTCGTCCGCGGCGATGCCCTCGTCGCCGCGCTCGCGGGCGCGCTCGATGAGGTCGTCGAGGATCCTCATCCCCTGCTCGAGCGTGCGCCCGAAGCCGAGCTCCTCGGCCTCGGCCCAGCGCGCGATCGCCGCGCGCTCGCGGTGCAGCTCGGGGTAGCCGGCGCCCATCACGTCGATCACGCGGTCGCACAGCACGGGCAGGAAGCCCGGCCCCATGCCGACCGCGCGACCCTGCTGGATCGCGCGCCGCATCACGCGGCGCAGCGCGTAGCCGCGGTCCTCGTTGGAGGGCACGACGCCGTCGGCGATCAGGAACGTCATCGCGCGCGAGTGGTCGGCGAGGATGCGCAGCGCGCGGTCGTCGGGCTCGACCGTCGCCAGGTCGCGGCCGAGCGCGACCAGCGGCGCGAACTGGTCGGTCTCGAAGACGGTCGCGACGTCCTGCTGGAGGATCGCCATGCGGTTGAGGCCGAGGCCGGTGTCGATGTTCTGCGCCGGCAGCGGCGTCAGCGTGGGAAGGCCATCCCCGCCCACCCCCTGGTCGAACTGCATGAAGACGAGGTTCCAGTACTCCAGGAAGCGCTCGTTCTCGCCGCCGGGCAGGTCGTCCTCGGACCCCCACTCCGGGCCGCGGTCGTAGTAGAGCTCGCTGCACGGCCCGCACGGGCCGGTCGGGCCCGACTGCCAGAAGTTCTCCGAGCGCGGGCAGAGCACGATCCGCTCGCGCGGCACGCCGACCGACAGCCAGGCCTCGATCGCCTCCTCGTCGGGGCCGAGGCCGAGCTCGTCGTCGCCCTCGAAGACCGTGATCCAGATGCGCTCGGGGTCGAGGCCGAAGCCCTGCCGCGACAGCTCCCAGGCGTGCTCGACGGCGCCCTGCTTGAAGTAGTCGCCGATCGAGAAGTTGCCGAGCATCTCGAAGAACGTCAGGTGGCGTGCGGTCAGGCCGACCTTCTCGATGTCGGGCGTGCGGAAGACCTTCTGGCAGGAGGCCAGGCGCCGGTGCGGCGGGCGCTCGAGCCCGAGGAAGTAGGGCTTGAGCGGCTGCATCCCGGCGATGATGAACAGCGTCGACGGGTCGAACGCCGTCGGCACCAGCGGCGCACTGGGCAGCGCGCGGTGGTCGCGCTCGGCGAAGAAGTCCAGGTAGACGCGGCGGATCTCGTCGGAGGTCATGCTCATCCGGAGCCGTCGATTGTCGCAACTCCGACGACGACGTCGCCGGAGAGCAGGACCGCGGCCTGGCCGGGGGCGGCGCCGGCGAAGGGCCTTTCGAGGCGGGCCGTGTCGCCGTCGAGGGCGCAGGGCAACGGGGGCGAGCGATAGCGCAGGCGCACGCCGTCGACCTCGTCCGCCGGGCGGTGCAGCCGGAGGTCGCGCAGCGCGATCTCGCGCCCGTCGAGTGCCGCACGCGGCCCGACCGTGACCGTGTTCGTCGCCGTGTCGGTGCGCAGCACGTAGAGCGGCTCGCCCGACCCGCCGACGCCCAGGCCGCGGCGCTGGCCGACCGTGTAGTGGTGCGCGCCGCGGTGGCGGCCGAGGGCGCGGCCGGCGCGATCGCGCACCTCCCCCGGGCGCTCGCCGAGCCCGCCGTGACGGGCGAGGAAGGCGGCGCGACCGGTCCCGGCCAGGAAGCAGAGGTCCTGCGAGTCGGGCCTGCCCGCCGTCGGCAGCCCCGCCTCGCGCGCGATCGCGCGCACCTGCTGCTTCTGCATCTCACCGAGGGGGAAGCGAAGTCGGGCGATCGACTCGGGCGCCAAGGCGGCGAGCATGTACGACTGATCCTTGCTCTCGTCGGCGGCGGCGCGCAGCAGCCCATCGGGCGTCGTGCGCGCGTAGTGGCCGGTCGCGAGCGCGTCGGCGCCCAGGCGCCGCGCGAGGTCGAGCATCGCGTCGAGGCGCACCGACCCGTTGCAGCGCACGCACGGATTCGGCGTGCGGCCGGCGGCATGCTCGGCCAGCCACGGCTCGACGACGCCGGCGCGGAACTCCTCGCGCAGGTCGAGCGTCAGGTGCGGCAGGTCGAGCGAGTGCGCCAGCGCGCGGGCGGCGCGCACGGCGCTCGCCGAGCAGCACGAGGCCTCGGCGTCGTTGGCCGGGTCGCGCCACAGCTCGAGCGTCACCGCCACGACCTCGGCTCCGCGGCGCGCCTCGAGCAGCGCCGCGACCGACGAGTCGACTCCGCCCGACATCGCGACCAGCACGCGCTCCCCGCCGCCCGCCGGAGCGCTGGGCTGCGTTTCGTCCCTCACGCGGCCCTTTCGCAGCCCGACGGCCGTGGCGAGCGAGGCGTCGCGGCGGGCGGCCTCGCCGAGCGCACGGGCCAGCGCGTCGGCCGCCAGCTCGGCGGCGTGCAGCTTGCCCGGGCTGAGGCCGCCCAGCTCGGCGGCGACGTCAGCCGTGCCGATCCGCGCCGCGTCCAGCAGCGAGCGGCCGCGCGCCAACGACGTAGCCGCGCTGCCGGCGGCGATCGCCGCGCCGCAGCCCGACGCGTCGAAGCCGGCCGCGGCGACGCGATCGCCCTCGACGCGCAGCGAGACGCGCACGAGGTCGCCGCAGGCGGCGCCGCCCGCCACCCCGTCGCGGGCTCCCGTGGGCCGATCGCCACGGCCCTCGGGGTGGAGCAGGTGCTCCTCGAAGCGCTCGTCGGCCACCCGGGCCAGTCTAGGTCCGGGGACGCCGCCGCGGGTGGCCGATCGGCCCTCCGCGCGGCCGGGCGGCGAGCCGCAAGCCGCGCCGAGCCCGCGACGCCGGCGCCGATCGACGCGCAATAGAGTCGCGCCACCGTGGAGCAGCCCCGGCCCCTGCACATCCTGCTCCTGACCGACCGCGACTGGGCCCACCCCCAGGGCGGCGGCACCGGCACCAACCTCCACGCGCAGGTCGCGCGCTGGCAGCGCTGGGGCCACCGCGTGACGGTCGTCGCGGGCTCCTACGACGGCGCGCCCGCCGTCGAGCGCCCCGCCGAGGGGCTCGTCGTGCACCGCATGGGCACGCGCCTGACGGTCTTCCCGCGCGCCGCGTGGGCGACCCTGCGCGGCGTCGGCCGCGACGCCGACGTCGTGCTGGAGGTCGTCAACGGGATCGCGTTCTTCACGCCACTGTGGCGCTGGCTGCGCGTGCCGCGCGTGCGGCTCGTCCACCACGTCCACCAGCGCCACTACGTCCACGAGCTCGGCCGCCGGGGGCGGATCGCCGCGTTCTGGCTCGAGCGCGTGCCGCTGCGCCACCTCTACCGCTCGGGGCCGGTGCTGACGATCTCCGAGGCCGCGCGCGACGACCTCGTGGCGCTCGGCGTCGCGCCGCGGCGCATCCGCGTCGCCCACCTCGGCGTCGAGCCCGAGCAGTTCCAGCGCGGGGACCGCCACCCGCGCCCGCGCCTGCTCTACCTCGGCCGGCTCAAGCAGTACAAGCGCATCGAGGTGCTGCTCGACGTGCTGGCGGCGGTCCCCGAGGCGCACCTCGACGTCGCCGGCGACGGCGACCACCGGCCGGCGCTGGAGGCCGAGATCGCGCGGCGCGGCCTGTCCGACCGGGTGACGATGCACGGCCACGTCGACGAGGACGCCAAGGCGCGCCTGTACCGCGAGGCGTGGG
>DASZVK010000263.1:0-3670 GCA_035547175.1 Solirubrobacteraceae bacterium | reverse complement strand
CGGCCTTCGGCCGCATCGACGTGCTGTTCAACAACGCCGGCATCTCCCCCGACGACGACGCCTCGGTGCTCGACACGACGCTCGAGGCGTGGCAGCGCGTCCAGCGCGTGACCCTGGAGTCGGTCTTCCTGTGCTGCAAGCACGGCATCCCCCACCTCGTCCGCCGCGGCCGCGGCTCGGTGATCAACACCGCGTCGTTCGGCGCGGTGCTCGGCGCGGCGACGTCGCAGATCTCCTACACCGCGTCGAAGGGCGGCGTGCTCGCGCTGAGCCGCGAGCTGGGCGTCGAGTTCGCCCGCCGCGGCGTGCGCGTCAACGCGCTGTGCCCGGGCCCGGTCGAGACGCCGCTGCTGCTGGAGCTGTTCGCCAAGGACCCCGAGAAGGCGGCGCGGCGCTACGTCCACATCCCGATGGGCCGCTTCGGCCGGCCCGAGGAGATCGCCGCCGGCGTCGTCTTCCTCGCCTCCGACGAGTCGTCGTTCGTGACCGCCTCGACGTTCCTGGTCGACGGCGGGATCGCGGGCGCGTACGTGACGCCGGAGTAGGAGCGACCGTCAGGCGGGCGTCGTCGCCCGGGCGAGCGCCCGCCGCCACAGCTCGACGGCATCGTCGCCGGCGAGCACGTCCGCGGGCATCATGCCCGGCCGCAACCGCCACCCCCGGGCCTCGGCCGCGTCAACGAAGCGCGCCACCCCGGGCAGCTCGCGTAGTAGCGCGGCGACGCGGGCGAGCTCGTCCGGCGAGCGCCGGTCCCTCACAAAGTCGAAGTTGATCGCGAGGTTGTCGGGATAGAAGCCGATCGAGATCGGGCAGTCTGCCTCCTCCCCCATCCACATCGTCACCGACGGGTAGGTACCTCCCCTCCCCCACGACGCACGCGCGCCGCCGTCGCGCATGAACTCGTAGATCGCGAGCATCCGGTCCGCATACGGCGCCGGGACGCGCTCGCGCACGACGTCGACGAGGTCGCTCTCGCCCCAGGCGTTGCGCACCCTTCCCGTCGCCGACCGCTTGCTGTCGCGCGCCGCCTGGGTCAGGCCGATCAGCCGCGGCACCAGCATCGTCAGGTCGCTACCCGGCGCACGGTATTGGCGGACCTCGATCGCCAGCACCTCGGTGCGCGGCATCTGCCCGTTGAGGAACTCGACGACGCGCGCCAGCTCGACGGGGATCTCGTCGGCGACGAACACGAGCCGCAGCCGGCCGGCCCGGAGGTTCGCGGCCACCTGCTCCCAGAACCGCTCGACATCGACGTCCGGCCCGGCGTGCGCGCGCAGCGCCTCGTCGGGATCGTTGGCCAGCTCCGCCTGGGTATCCTCGTAGCTCCCGCGCAACCGCTCGATCGCCCAGTGCGACGCGGCGTTCGCCGCATAGTCGAGCATCTGACCGACGACCTCGCGTCGGATGCGCGTGTCGGAGCCGCGCTTGACCTCGACGAGCGTCGGCACGCCCTGCTCGTCGAGAAAGAGGTGGTCGAGGCTCCAGCGGTCGGACCCCTCCGGGCTGTCGGCGACGCCCATCTCGCGCCGGACGAGCAGCAGCCTTCCCCGGTCGTCGTCCCCCGTGAGCAGCCTCGGGTGGTCGGCCAACAGCTGCTGGAGCACGCTCTCGGCGTCGTAGCGCTGTTCGCTCATCTCGATCAGGGCATCGCCGTCCTTGATGTAGATGGCCACGGGCGTAGCTTGCCCGACAGGCAGGACGCCCGTCGCGCGGCGACCGACGCCTACGGCAGCGGCACGATCGCGTCGATCTCGACCAGCGCGCCGCGCGGCAGGCCGGCGACGGCGAGCGCGACGCGCGCGGGCGGCTCGCCGCCGAAGAACTCCGCGTAGACCTCGTTGACCTCGGCGAACGCCGCCATGTCGGCCAGGTAGACGGTGCACTTGACGGCGTCGCCGAGGCGGGCGTCGGCGGCCGCGCAGACGGCCTCGAGGTTGGCCAGCGCCTGGCGCGCCTGCTCGGCCGCGGTGGCGCCGACGATCTCGCCGCTGCGCGGGTCGAGCGGGACCTGGCCCGAGCAGAACAGGAGGCCGCGCGAGGCGATCGCCTGGCTGTAGGGCCCGATCGCGGCCGGCGCGTCGGGCGAGCTGATCGCGGTGCGGCTGAAGGGCATCGCGCGAGAGTAGCGTGCAGGATCGGTGCCCAACGCGCTCGCCGACGAGACCTCGCCGTACCTGCTCCAGCACAAGGACAACCCGGTCGACTGGCTGCCGTGGGGGCCCGAGGCGCTCGCCCGCGCGCGCGCCCTGGACCGGCCGCTGCTGGTCTCGATCGGCTACAGCGCCTGCCACTGGTGCCACGTGATGGAGCGCGAGTCGTTCGAGGACATCGAGACCGCGGCGCTGATGAACGCGCGCTTCGTCTGCGTGAAGGTCGACCGCGAGGAGCGCCCCGACGTCGACGCGATCTGCATGGACGCCGTGCAGGCGATGGGCGGCCACGGCGGCTGGCCGCTCAACGTCTTCCTGACGCCCGACCAGCAGCCGTTCTTCGGCGGGACCTACTGGCCGCCCGAGGCGCGCCACGGGCTGCCGCCGTTCCGCGCCGTGCTCGCCGCCGTCGCCGAGGCGTGGGAGCAGCGGCGCGACGAGGTCGTCGCCCAGGGCGCCCAGCTCGCCCGCCACCTCGCCGCGTCGGCGACGCCGCCCGCGGCCGACGGGCCGCCCGGCCGCGGGGCGCTCGGCGCCGCCGTCGAGAGCCTGCGGGCGACGTTCGACGCCCAGTGGGGCGGCTGGGGAGCGCCCGCGCCCAAGTTCCCGGCGGCGTCGGCGATCGAGCTGCTGCTGGCGCTCGGCGAGCCCGAGATGGCGCTGACGACGCTCGAGCGGATGGCGAGCGGCGGCATCTGCGACCAGGTCGGCGGCGGCTTCGCGCGCTACTCGGTCGACCGCACCTGGACCGTCCCGCACTTCGAGAAGATGCTCTACGACAACGCGCTGCTGGCGCGCGCGTACCTGCACGGGTGGCTGGTCTCGCGCGAGCCGCGCCTGGCGTCCACGGTGGTGCAGACGCTCGAGTTCGTCCTCCGCGAGCTGCGCGGTCCGGAGGGCGGCTTCGCCTCCTCGCTCGACGCCGACTCCGAGGGCGTCGAGGGGCGCTTCTACGTCTGGACGCTCGCCGAGCTGCGCTCCCTGCTCGGCGACGACCTCGAAGCCGCCGTCGCCTGGACGGGAGCGACCGCGAGCGGCAACTTCGAGGGCGCCAACGTGCTCGAGGCGCGCGGTCCCGAGCCCCCGCCCGGGCAACGGGAGCGCATCCGCGCCGCGCTGCTGGAGGCGCGCGCGGCGCGCGTGCGGCCGGGCCTCGACGACAAGCGCCTGACCTCGTGGAACGCGCTGGCGATCGCCGCCTTCGCCGACGCCGGCGCGGCGCTGCGCCACCAGGAGTACCTCGACGTCGCGCGCGACGCGGCGGCCTTCGTGCTCGGCGAGCTGCGCGACGGCGAGGGACTCCTGCTGCGCACCTGGAAGGACGGCCGCGCGCGGCTGGGCGCGTACCTCGAGGACCACGCGTTCCTCGTCGAGGCGCTGGTCGTCCTCTACGAGGCGACGTTCGAGCCGCGCTGGCTGGCCGCGGCGCGCGAGACGGCCGACGCGATCCTCGAGCGCTTCGCCGACCGCGAGCACGGCGGCTTCCTGTCGACGGCGTCCGACCACGAGGCACTCGTCGT
>DASZVK010000262.1:0-2884 GCA_035547175.1 Solirubrobacteraceae bacterium | reverse complement strand
TCGCCGATTCGCGAGTGGGCGCCTCCCCGATTCGGGTTGGGCAGGTTACTCGGAGGCGGGGGCCGGCCTACTGTCGGCCAGGTGCACCACGGGTGCAAGGCGGGCCGGCTCGGCGTCCGAGCCCTGCACCGCCCGCTGGATCAGGCTGCCGCGCCAGTCGCGCACGAGCTCGACCACCTCGTCCATCGACTCGCGCACGATGAACTTGTCGCCGTTCGTGAGCGAGATGACCGTGTCGGGCGTCCGCTCGACCCGCAGGATCAGATCGGCGTTCAGGACGAACGGCTGATCGGGGTGGGAGAGTCTGTGCAGCTGGATCATCGCGGTGGGGGTCGGGTCGGTCGGGCGTCATGCCCTACCGACCCGTTCATCGACCGTTACCGGCCGATATTGACCAGGTTCTGGAGGACCTCGTCGGCCATCGAGATGACCCGGCTGTTCGCCTCGTAGCCGCGCTGGGCGGTGATCATCGTCGTGAACTCCTTCGCCAGGTCGACGTTCGACATCTCGACCTCGCCCGAGGCGAGCGTGCCCATCCCGGTCGTGGCGTCGCCCGCGACCGCGTTGGCCGGGGCGCCCGAGTTGTTCGACTGGGCGTAGAGGTTCCCCGAGATCCGCTCGAGGCCTGCGGCGTTCGGGAACTTCGCCATGCTGATCTGGGCGAGCTTCTGGACGGTGCCGGTCGCGTCGACGTAGCTGACGACGCCGTCCGAGCCGATCGTGACGTCCTTGCCGCCGGCCGGAACGGTGATCTTCGTCTCGTTCGCGGTCGAGACCGGGAAGGTCGCGGTACCGGAGTCGTACTTGTAGCCGATCACGAACGACCCGTCGGCGGTGACGAGGTTGCCGGCCGAGTCGAGGCCGAAGTTGCCGGCGCGGGTGTAGCTGTAGCCCGCACCAGAACCGATCACCGAGGACGGCCCGACGCGGAAGAAGCCGTCGCCCTGAATCGCCAGGTCGAGCGGGTTGCCAGTCTGCTGCATCGCGCCCGCGCCCATGTCGTTGCCGATGCCGCCGAGGGCGACGCCGAGGCCGATCTGGATCGCGTTCGTGCCGCCGAGTCCGGTCGACGGGCCGGCCGCGCCGCGCTGGAGCTGCGACAGGGCGTCCTTGAACGTCGTCGACTCGCCCTTGAAGCCGACCGTGTTGACGTTCGCGATGTCGTTCGCGGCCACGTCGAGCATCGTCTGGTGGACCTGCAGGCCGCTGATCGCGGAAAACATTGCCCTCATCATCTTGGGTACCTAGGCCTTTCCGGTCGTGCGCTTCCCAGGTGTGGGGCCGGCGCCTGACCTTTCTCTTTCGTGGGTTTCGGCGACTACGCGATGACCGCGGAGTCGATGTTCGTGAAGACCTGCTCCTTCATGTGCTCCCGGTCGACCGCGGTGATCACGGTGCGATTCGGGACGGAGACGACGAACGCGTTGTCGTCGACGAGGACGACCGAGCTGCGCGACCCCTTGGCCGCCGCCCGGTCGACCGCGCCGCCGAGGCGGGCGAGCGTCTGGTCGTCGACGGCGATTCCCCGCCGCTCGAGCCGCTGCAGGGCGTGTCCGCTGAACGTCACGGGCTTCGACTGCTGCAGCTTCCCGGCGAGGACGTCGCCGAACGACGCGCCCGTCGTCCCACCGGGCGCGGCTGCGGGCCGCGTCCCGGTGGCTGGCGCCGGCGCGCCGGTTCCGCCGATGCGGAACGGCTCAGGCACCGGCTGCCTCCGTCCCGTCGTCGACCTGCACGACCGAGGAGGCGTCGACCGCTGCGCCGCCGACGTTCAGCTCGACGGTGCCGCTCGCATTCGAGACGGCCGACACGGCGCCGCTGCCGATGTTGCCCTGGCTGTCGACGTAGGTGACGTTCTTGCCGATCAGCGCGACGCCCTGGGCGAACTGGTCGGACGCCTGCATCGCGGTCATCGTCGTCTGGAGGTTGTTCAGCGACTCGACGGTCGAGAATGTCGCCTGCTCCTGGATGAACTGCTGGTTGTCGGTCGGACTCATCGGATCCTGGTACTGGAGCTGCGCGACGAGCAGCTTCAGGAACCCGTCCTCGCCGAGGGCGGTGGCCGGGTTGGTGACGCTCGTGTTCGGGGCGACACCGTTGCCGTCGTTCGAGACCGTTGTGGTGGTGGTGCTCATTGCTCCTCTCTCCTTGCCTATGCGAAGACGTCGATCTGCGCGCCCGCGATCGGGATGCGGCGGGTGACGACGGTGCCGTCCTCCGCCTCGATGCCGTCGACCTCGCCGACGGCGGTGACGCGGCTCCGCCCCTGGCGGTTGGAGGGCGCGCTGCCCTCCCGGCCCGCGTCGCGGCCCCGGACGTCGAGGCCGAGCAGCACCGTCCCCTGCGCCTCGAGGGCGCGGCGGAGGTCGGGGGCTGCCTGCTGGAGCGTCTGGGCCGCCTGCGGGCTGTCGGCGCGCACGGTCGCGGTGACGCCGGAGTCGGTGTAGCTGAGGTGCACCTCGACGGTGCCGAGCTCCTCGGGGTGGAGCTTGATCGTCGCCTGGGTCTCGCCGTCCGTGGCGAGGAAGCGGATCGTCGCCTCGGCGGCGGCCGGGAGCTGCTGGAGCGTCGCCGGGCGCTGCGGAGCGGGCGCCGGCGCGGGTGCCGGCTGCGAGGTGGACTGCGTCTGCTGCGCGGCGGGCGGTGCCTGCGGCGCGGCGACGGGCGCCGGAGCGGCGTCCACGGCCGGCGAGGCCGTCTGCTTCGCGTCGGCATGGCGGGGCTCCGCGGGCTGCGGGGTGGCCTGGGCGGCCTGCGCCGCCTGTGCCGCCGCGGGGGCCGTTGCCGGAGCCGCCTGCTGCGCGGGCGGCGTCTGAGCGGGAGCCGGCGCGGGAGCGGCCTGCTGCTGCGCCGGCGTCCGGTCGCCGCCCGTCTGCGACTTCGC
>DASZVK010000261.1:0-13636 GCA_035547175.1 Solirubrobacteraceae bacterium | reverse complement strand
CGGGCGCCGTCAGCGTCCTCTTCGCCGCGGGCGTGAACTCCACGGTGCAGCTGGCCGCGGGCGAGGAGCTGCGCGGCCGGGTGATCGCGCTCTACATGATCCTGTTCCTCGGCACGACGCCGATCGGCGGCCCGCTCGCCGGCGCGCTGGCCGACGCCGACGCGCGGCTGCCGCTGCTCGTCGGGGCGGCCGCGGCGCTCCTCGCGGCCGCCGGCTCCGTCGTCGCCCGCCGCCGCGAGCGCGTGCGGGCCTGCGTCGAGGTGGCCGCGTGAGCGGCGGCTTCGTCAGGGTCGCCTCGCTGGAGCAGATCGCCGACGGCGAGATGCTGCTCGTCGAGGTCGCCGGGCACGAGGTCCTGCTCGCGCGGCTCGGCGACCGCGTCTACGCGATCGGCAACAACTGCACGCACGAGGACGTGTGGCTCGACGACGGCACGCTGCACCGCGAGACGTGCGAGATCGAGTGCCCGATGCACGAGGGGCGCTTCGACCTGCGCACGGGAGCGGCCACGCACGAGCCGTGCGTCGAGCCCGTGCCCTCCTACCCCGTGCGCATCGACGGCGACGACGTGCTGGTCCGCGTCGGCGGAGGCTGACGGCGACGCAATCAAAGCCTGCGCCCCGCGTCGCCGCGCGACAGGTAGAAGGAGTCCACCATGAGCATCCGCCCGCATTCGCTGCACCACATCAACTTCCCGATCAGCGATCCCGATCGCTCCGCGGAGTGGTACGGCAAGGTCTTCGGCATGAAGCGCGTCGACGTCAGCCGCGTCAGCGACACGCCGATCCTGCTGATGACGTTCGGCAACTTCGACCTGCACTTCACGCCCCACGACCCGGTGCCCAGGCTCGATCCGACGCACTTCTGCGTCGAGGTCGAGGACTGGGACCACGCGATGGCCCGCCTCGACGAGCTCGGCATCGAGGTCACCGGGATCATCGAGCGCCCGCAGAACGGGTCGATCGCCGGCTACATCCGCGACCCCGACGGCAACATCATCGAGCTGATGCACCATCCCAACTGGGACCACTCGCTCGAGCCGGCCGGACGCGCGCGCGCGACGTACACGACGAAGGTCTGATGCCGGCCCTGCCCGAGGCCGGCGTCTGGGCCGTCGACCGCAACTACTCGAGCGTCCGCTTCGCGATCACCCACCATGCGGTGACGACGTTCCGCTCGGGCTTCACGGACTTCGACGGCGCCTTCGACGCGCCCGCGCGCGTCCTGTCCGGCTCGGCGCGGGTCGCCAGCGTGCAGGCGTTCCCGCCGCTGCTCAGGCGCCTGGCCGAGGCGGACTTCTTCGACTTCGAGGCGTTCCCGGAGATGCGCTTCGCCTCGACGTCGATCGAGCAGGACGGCGACGGCGGCGTGGCCGTCGCCGGGGCGCTGACGATCAGGGACGTCACGCTGCCCGTCCGCGCGACGGGCGTCACCCGCGGCATCGTCCCCGTGACCCACTTCCCCGAGCGCCTCCGGCACGAGCACTTCGGCCTCGACCTCGAGCTGACGATCGACCGGCGCGACTACGGCGTCTCGTACAACAACGAGCTGGCCGACGGCCGGGCGAACCTCGGCTTCGACGTCGCGATCGAGGTCGCGCTCGAGCTGGCGCGGACGGACCCCATCGACGCGAAGGAGATGTGATGGACGAGGTGCTGATCGTCGGCGGCGGGATCGGCGGGCTGGCGACGTCGATCGCCCTGAGCGAGGCCGGCCACGACGTCAAGGTCGTCGAGATCCAGCCCGACCTGCAGTCGTCGGTGCTCGGCGTCGGGATCATCCAGCCGGTCAACGCGCTGCGGGCGCTGGAGATGATCGGCTGCGCCGAGGCCTGCCTCGAGCAGGGCTACCCGGCCTCGAAGTGGATGAAGATGCTCGACGCCGAGGGCGAGGTGGTGCACGAGATGCCCGGCGACCGGATCCCGGGCTCGGACCTGCCGCCGCTCAACGGCATCACGCGGCCGCGCCTGCACGAGATCCTCACCGCACGGGCGCTCGACGCCGGCGTCGAGATCGAGTACGGCCGGACGATCGACTCGCTCGAGGACCGCGGCGACCGCGTCGAGGTCGTCTTCGACGACGCGAGCAGCGCGCCGTTCGCGGTCGTCGTCGGCGCCGACGGCGTGCGCTCGGCCGTCCGGCGCCACGTCGTGCCCGACGCCCGGCCGGCGTACAACGGCCAGTCCGCGTTCCGCGTGACGATCCCGCGCGAGCCCGAGATCGACTGCATCGTCCTGCAGCACGGCCCGTCGGGCTCGGCCGGCATGGTCCCGCTCGCCGAGGACCTCGCCTACCTCTTCTACAACACCGCCTGGGACCGCGACCGGCGCCCCGCCGACGACGAGCTGCACGTCCTGCTGCGCGAGCGGCTGGCGCCGTTCGGCGGCGTGACGGGGCGGATCCGCGACCGCTACGTCGACGAGCGCGCGAACATCGTCCTGCGGCCGGAGGAGTGGCTGATCGCGCCGCCGCCGTGGCACCGCGGGCGCATCGTGCTGATCGGCGATGCGGTGCACACGGTCACGCCGCATCTCGGCCAGGGCGCGGCCCAGGCGATCGAGGACGGCATCGTCCTGGCGCAGGCGCTCGGCGCCCACGACACCGTCGAGGCCGCGTTCCGCGAGTACGCCGAGCGCCGCTACGAGCGCTGCAGGCTCGTCGTCGAGACGGGCGTGGCGATCGGCGAGTGGCAGCAGGGCCGCCGTCCCGACCTCGACGAGCGCGCGCTGCGCCGCAGGGTGCTCGACGCGATGCTCGAGCCGGTCTGATCACCGAGGAGGAGAACCACCATGAGCAAGCCGCCCAGCCTCCAGGAGGCGATCGACCGCGCCGGCTCGCCGATGGCGATCCTGTGGAAGCCCGGCGCCCCGCCGTGGAAGCCGCCCGTCGTCGCCCCCGAGTACGCCGGCTGGCGCGCCGAGCAGAGCGCCGGCTACGAGGGCGTCGCGCTGTCGGACCTCTCGCACCACATGCGCGACCTGTTCGTCGAGGGGCCCGACGCGACGCGGCTGCTGTCCGAGCACAGCGCCAACGACTACGAGCGCTTCGAGGTCGGCCGGGCCAAGCAGTTCGTCCCCGTCACCGAGCGCGGCCAGATCGTCACCGACGGCATCCTGATGCGCGCCGCCGAGGACAGGTACGTCCTCACCGGCCCGCCGGCGTCGCAGTCGTGGATCCTCTTCCACGGCGAGCGCGGCGGCTACGACGTGACGTTCGTCGACGACCCCGACTCCGAGTTCCGCCCCGGCGACCCGGTGCTGTTCCGCTACCAGGTGCAGGGGCCGCGAGCGCTCGAGCTCGTCGCCCGGGCCTTCGGCGAGCCGCTGCCGGAGACGAAGTTCTTCCACTCGACCGAGGTGACGCTGCGCGGGCGCGGCTTCCGCGCCTTCCGCCACGGCATGGCGGGCCAGGCCGGCTACGAGTTCATCGGCGACTACGCCGACGGCGCCTTCGTCAAGGAGGCGCTGCTCGAGGCCGGCGAGGAGCTCGGCGTCGTCCACGTCGGCGCGATGGCCTACGCGACCAACGGGATCGAGAGCGGCTGGATCCCGACGCCGACGCCCGGCATCTACACCGACCCGGCGCTGCGGCCGTACCGCGAGTGGCTGAGCCTGTTCTCCTACGAGGGCCAGAAGCCGCTGCACGGCAGCTTCTTCTCCGAGGACGTCGAGGACTTCTACACCTCGCCCTGGGAGCTCGGCCTGGGGCGCTCGATCTCCCTCGACCACGACTTCGTCGGCCGCGACGCGCTGCGGCGCGCCCGCGACGAGGTGCGCCGCACCAAGGTGACGCTCGTCGTCGACCCGGCGTCCGTGCGCGAGGCCTTCGGCGACGACCTCGGCTACTTCCTCAGCTACGGCCGCTACCGGATCGAGGCCGGCGGCGAGCTGGCCGGGATCACGTTCTACACCGGCCACATCGACCGCCTCGGCACGATCCTCGCGCTGTCGCTGGTCGACGAGGAGCACGCGCGGCCGGGGACCGAGGTCGAGCTGGTCTACGGCGAGCACCCGGGCCTCGGGACGGCGCCGGACGCCGACCTCGGCTTCGCGCGCCTGCGGGCCACGGTCCAGCCGTCGCCGTACAACGAGTACGCGCGCACGAGGTACCGCGAGGACGCGACGACCGCGTGACCTCCTGGCCGCGGCGTATCGTGCCGCGCGATGGCGCCGAGCACGATCCCGCGGCCCCGCCGCTCCGTCCTGTCGGTCCCGGGCGACTCGCCGCGCATGCTGGCCAAGGCGCGCGAGCTGGCGGCCGACGTCGTCATGGTCGACCTCGAGGACTCGGTCGCCGCGGCCAACAAGACCGACGCGACGCGGGCCGGCGTCGCGTCGGCGCTGCGCGAGGGTGGCTGGGCGGCGAGGTCGCTCGCCGTCCGCGTCAACGGCGTGCGGACGCCGTGGTTCGCCGACGTCCTCGCGCAGGTCGTCGGCGCCGCCGGCGACGCCGTGCGCTGCATCGTGCTGCCGAAGGTCGAGTCCCCCGACGAGGTCCGCCAGGCGGCGGCGCTGCTGGCGCGCCTCGGCGTGGCGACCGGGATCGAGGCGCAGATCGAGACGGCGCGCGGGCTGATCGAGGCCGAGCGCATCGCCGGCTCCTCCGAGCGCCTGGAGTCGCTCGTCTACGGACCGGGCGACTTCGCCGCTTCGATGGGCATCCCGCACCTCGACATCGGCGGCGGGGACGACGCCTACCCCGGCGACCAGTGGCACTACGTGCGCTCGCGGATCGCCGTGGCCGCGCGCGCCTTCGGGCTCGACGCGATCGACGGTCCCCATGGCGGGCTCGACGACCTCGAGGGCCTGCGCCGCAGCGCGCTGCACGCGCGCGCCCTGGGCTTCACCGGCAAGTGGGCGATCCACCCCTCGCAGATCGCGGTCTGCGAGGAGGTCTTCTCGCCGACCGCCGAGGAGGTCGACCGCGCGCGCCGGCTGCTCGCGGCGCTCGACGGCGCCGAGGGCCGCGGCGCGGCCGTCTTCGAGGGCGCGATGGTCGACGAGGCCTCGCGCCGGCAGGCACAGGCGCTGCTGGCGCGGGCGCCCAAGGGCGCCCGCGCCGACGCTCACCACGCCTCGTCGTAGACGCGCGCCTCCTTGATCAGGCCGCCGGCGCCGAGCTCGTAGCAGGCGACGCCCGCGTGGGCCCGGACCTGCGGGTCCTCCGGGACGCCTTGATGGAGGTTGAACTCGAGCACGGTCGTGGTGCCGTCGTCGATCACGTTGAGGTGCTCGATCGTGGCGCCGCCCTGCGGGTTGAGCCCGAACATCTGGACGAGCGCGGCGCGCGTCTGCTCGCGGTCGTAGCGACCCATGCCCAGGCCCTCGTCGAGGTCCTGCGACTGGCCGTGGCCGTCGAAGTGGAAGTCGGGTCCGAAGGTGGCCATCATGCCCTCGACGTCGCCCTCGCGCAGCGCCTTCTGGTATGCGGCGAGCGCCTCGTTGAGGACGAACGTGCCCTGGGAGTCGAGGATCGGCCAGCGGTGGTGCTGGCGGCCGTCGATCCGGGCGCGGCGGTAGTAGAGGCGCGAGCGCTCGATGCGCCCGTCCTCGGCGTGCTCGGACACGACGACGATCGGCAGCTCGACCCGCCCGTCCTCGCGCGCCAGGCGCAGGGTGATCTCGGTGCCGTTGAAGCGGCCCTGCGTCGTCGAGGAGGTGACCTCGGCATCCTCGACGGTCGCGCCCTGGACCGGCCGCCAGGCCCGGACCGTGCGCTCGAAGCCGCCGTCGACGTGCCGGCCGGCGAAGGGGTCGTCGATCTCCGCGGGCCCGGAGAACAGCGCGCGCACCCCGTCGGGATCGCCCGCGGCGAGCGCGTCGATCAGCTTCGCGGCGGCGGCACCTCGGGGGTCGCTCTCGGTGGTGGTCATGTCACGGTCCTTTCCGGGGTCGGGGTGAGGGGCGGCACGAGACGCGTGCCCCGGCCGGCGTCGGGATGGCCCGAGCCGGCGTCGAAGAGGTGGCAGGCGATGACCCGCTCGCCAACCGGCGTGTCGGCGGGGCGCCGCCGGAGGCAGACGTCGTGCGCATGCGGGCAGCGCGGCGTGAACGGGCAGCCGTCGAGCGGCGCCACGCCGGCGGCCGTCGTCGACGACCGAACCGCCGCGGCCCGGTCGCGGCGTCGCCGTGCCTGGCGCTCGGGGTCGGCCACGGGCGAGGCGGCCCACAGCGCCCGCGAGTAGGGGTGCAGCGGCGACGCGGAGATCTCCGGCGCGGGCCCGGACTCCATGATCCGCCCGCGGTAGAGCACGACGACGCGACTCGAGAGGTGCCGCACGACGTCGAGGTTGTGGGCGATGAACAGGTATGCGACGCCGAGCTGCGCCTGCAGGTCTCCCAGCAGGTTGAGCACCTGCGCCTGGGTCGAGAGGTCCAGCGCGCTGATCGGCTCGTCGCAGATCAGCAGGCGCGGCTGCACGGTCAGCGCGCGGGCGATGGCGATGCGCTGGCGCTGGCCGCCGGAGAAGGCCCGCGGGTAGCGGCGCTGCGCGTCGTCGGGCAGCCCCACCTGCTCGAGGATGCGCCCCACGCGCTCGCGGATCTCGGCCGTTCCCAGGCGCGTGTGCGCGGCCAGCGGCTCGCCGACGCTCTCGCCGACGGTGCGCAGCGGATCCAGCGAGCTGTAGGGGTCCTGGAAGATGACCTGCAGCTCGGAGGCGAGCCGGCGACGGGCGCGCGCGGTCGCGTTGGCGATGTCCGTTCCCGCGTAGCGGATCGCGCCGGCCGCCACCGGGGTCAGGCCGAGGATCGCGCGGCCGATCGTCGACTTGCCCGAGCCCGACTCCCCCACCAGGCCCACCGTCTCGGCCTCGCGGACGTCGAAGCTGACGCCGTCGACCGCCCGGAACGGCGCCCGGCGCCAGCCCCGCTGGGGGAACTCCACGACCAGGTCGGAGACCTCGAGCAGCGCCGTCATCGCCGCCCCTCGCCGAGGCGCTCGGTGTGGATGCAGCGGCTGCGCCGCCCGGGCTCCGGCTCGAGCAGCGGGATCGGCGCCTGCCCGCAGTCGTCGCTGGCCAGCGCGCAGCGGTTCTGGAAGCGGCAGCCACGCGGCCATCGCGACACCGGCGGGACCGTGCCCGGGATCGTCGGCAGCGCCGCGCCGCTGCGCGCGCGGCTCGGCGTCGCCCTCAGCAGGGCGGCCGAGTAGGGGTGCAGGGGACGCGCGAAGACCTCGGCCGCCGTCGCCTGCTCGACGATCTGGCTCGCGTACATGACGGCGACGCGCGAGGCCGCGTCGGCGACCACGCCCCAGTCGTGGGTGACGAGCAGCAGCGCCACGCCCGTCTGCGCCTGGAGGTCTCGCAGCAGGTCGAGGATCTCGGCCTGCACGGTGACGTCGAGCGCGGTCGTCGGCTCGTCGGCGATCAGCAGCCGCGGCCGGCCGGCCAGGGCGATGGCGATCGCAACGCGCTGGGCCATCCCGCCGGACAGCTCGTGCGGGTAGGCCCGGGCCACGCGCGGCGCCTGCGGGATCCCAACCTGCTCGAGCAGCTCGATCGCCCGCCGCGAGGCCGCCTCGCGCCCGAGCGAGGCGTGGCGGCGCAGCGGCTCGCGGATCTGGCTGCCGACCGTGAACGAGGGGTCCAGCGCGGCGACGGGCTCCTGGGAGATCATGGCGATCTCCGCGCCCCGCAGGCGCGCGAGCTGCGCCTCGCCCAGACGGTCCAGCTCGTGCTCGGCGAAGCGCACGCGTCCGGCGACGATCTCGGCGCCGGGTGGGAGCAGCCCCATGATCGCCAGCGCGGTCATCGTCTTGCCCGAGCCCGACTCGCCGACGAGCGCCAGCGTCTCGCCGGCGCGCAGGCTCAGGCCGACGTCGTCGACGACGACCACGGGGTCGTCCTCGCCGGTGAACGCCACGGTCAGCCCCTCGACCTCGAGCAGCGGCGCGTCGGCGTCGGGCGGGGCGCTCGCCGGCCGCTCGAGCCGGGCGTGGCGCGGCGGCCGTCGACGGGCGAACGCCTCCCCGGCGCCGGCCGTCTGCGGGCCGGCGGTGTCGTTGACGGCGTCGCCGAGCAGGTTGAAGGCCAGCGCGGTCACGATGATCACGCCGCCCGACGGGAAGATCATCCACGGGTACTCGAAGATCTGCTGGGCCCCCTCCTGGACCATCGAGCCCCACTCGGGAGCCGGCGGCGGCGGCCCCTGCCCCAGGAAGCTCAGGCCGGCCTGCAGGAGCAACCCGACCGCCGCGGTCACCGTCGCCTGGACGACGATCGGCTGGCGGATGTTGGGCAGGATGTGGCTGACGACGATCCGCGCAGGCGTGAGCCCCGACACGCTGGCCGCGTCGACGAACAGCTCGCGCCGGATCGCCTTGGTGCTCGTGCGGGCCAGGTGGTAGAAGCTCGCCGAGAGCAGGACCCCGAGGACGATCATGCCGATGTTGAGGTCGGCGCCCAGCAGCGAGAGCGCGAGCAGCATGACGATCACGCCGGGCATCGTCTGCAGGACGTCCGAGACGAACGAGGCGAGGACCTCGACGACGCCGCCGGCGAAGCCGGCCACCACCCCGGCGGAGACCCCCAGCACCACGGCCACCGCGACGCACAGGGCCGCTCCGACGATCGCGTCGACGCCGCCGTGCAGCAGCCGCGACAGGATGTCGCGGCCGAGCTGGTCGGTGCCCAGCAGGTGGCTCCAGGTCGGGCCCTGCCCGAGCCTGTCGAGATCGCCCTGCTGGGGGTCGACGGCAATCAGCGGCGCGAGGAAGCTGGCCACCGTGATCCCCACCAGCCAGACCAGCGAGGCGACGGCGGTGGGCCGGCGCAGGAGGCGTCGCAGCGTGTCGGGCGCGCCGGTCGACTGGGCGACCGGCACGCCGCCCGGGATCACGGTCACGTCGGCACGCGGCTCGAGCTCGGAGATCACGCGCGGCGCACCTTCGGGCTCAGCGCCATCAGGACCAGGTCGAGGACCAGGTTCACCACGAGCACGACCACCGCGCTGGCCACGACCACGCCCTGCACGACGGGGACGTCGTGCGAGTTGGCCGCCTGCAGCACGAGGCTGCCGACGCCCGGCAGCGAGAAGACCTGCTCGATGATGACCGCGCCGCCCAGCACGCCGACGAACTGCAGGCCGAGCGTCGTGACGACCGGGATCGAGGCGTTGCGCAGCGCGTGGCGCCAGACGATCGATCGTCGCGGCACGCCGGCCGCGCGCAGCGCGCGGACGTAGTCGCGGCCGAGCTCCTCGATCATCGCCACGCGCGTCTGGCGGGCGATCGCGGCGACGAGCGCCGCCGACAGGGCGACCACCGGCAGCACCAGGTGATAGGCCCACTGGACCACCGAGCGCTCGATCGGCACGTACCCGGTGGCCGGCAGCGCGTGGGTGTGGATGGCCAGCAGCAGGACCAGGAGCGTGCCCAGCCAGAAGCTCGGCATCGCCAGCCCGAGGCCCGAGACGGGCGTCAGCACGCGGTCGTACCAGCCACGGCGGGTGGCGACGAACGTGCCCAGCCACATGCCGACGACCGCCGAGACCAGCGTCGCGAGGATGGCCAGCGACAGGGTCACCTGCAGCCGCGAGGCAAGCAGCCCGGTGACGGACTGGCCGTTGAGCAGCGAGTGGCCCAGCGTGCCGTGCACGAGCTCGGAGAGGTAGTCGCCGTACTGCGTCGGCAGCGGCTGGTCGAGGCCGAGCTTGTGGTCGAGCTCGCGGATCCCCTCGGGCGTCGCGCGCGTCCCCAGGATCACGCTCGCCGGGCTGCCCGGCGTGATCTGCAGGAACAGGAAGGAGATGCTCGCGACCGCGACGATCAGCGGGATCGCGACGACCAGTCGCTTGCCCACGACGCGCAGCACGAGCACCTCCTCCCTGCGTCAGCGCCGCGGCGCTAGGACGCCGGCGACCACCGGTAGTACAGCGGCGGGCGCAGGCTCTTCCAGACGATGCCCTTCACGCTCTTGCTGTGGGCGATGCCGAACGTGTCGCTGAACATGGGCAGGAACCATGCCTGCTTGACGAGCCGCTCGTTGAGCTCCCGCAGCAGCGCGTTGCGCTTGGACGCCGGCGCGCTGGCCGCCTGCTTGTAGAGCCGGTTGACGACCGCGTCGCTGGAGTGGAACGGGTTGAACCCGGCGCCGGGCGTCGCGAACTGGCCGTAGTCGTAGTAGGTCTCGACGACGCCGTAGGGCAGGAACGCCGCCGGGTACTTGCCCGCGACGATGTCCCCGATCCAGTCGCCGATCGGCACGTCCTTGATCTTCAGGTTCACGCCGACGGCCCTCAGGTAGCTCTTCAGGGCCGACATGGCCGTGTCGCCGATCGACACGCTGACCGCCGGCAGGTCGAAGCCCTTGGCGTAGCCGGCCTGCGCCAGCAGCTTCTTGGCCTTGGCCGGGTCGTACGGGTAGGCCTTGTCCATCTTCGCCGAGTAGCCGGGCTGGCCCGGCTTGACGAGCTGCGTGGTGGGCCGGCCGTAGCCGAGCTGGACGGCCTTGACGAGCGCGGGCCGGTTGATGGCGTAGTTGAGCGCCTGGCGGACGAGCGGGCTCTTGAGCGCGGGCACCTTCTTGCCCCCGCGGTCGAGCAGGAACAGCGTCCACACGTTGTACGGGCCGCCGGTGAACGGGATGCCCGCCTTCTTGATCCGCGAGATGCTCGTGGCGTCGCCGAACTCGGCGGCGTTGAGCTGCCCGGACTGCAGCGCGTTGAGCGCCGCGGCGGGGTCCATGTTCTTGACGCTGATCTGCTTGTACGGGTACGCGGCGCTGTTCCAGTAGTCGCTGCGCTTGTCGTAGACGTAGGTGTCGTTGGTGACCGTCGCGCTCGTGTCGAGCGTATACGGGCCCGTGCCCACCGGGCTCGTCGCGAGGCTCTTGCTGTTCAGGACCTTGGGGCTGGCCATCATGCCCGACACCGACGCCAGGACGGTCGGCATCGACGGGTACGGCTGGCTCAGGTTCAGCCTGACCCGGCTCGGGCTCAGCACCGTGACCGACTTGAGCACGGACATCTCGCTGGCGAGCGGCCCCTTGCCGGTCTTGACGTGCATCAGGTTCGCCTTGACCGCAGCCGCGTCGAACGGGGTGCCGTCGGTGAACTTGATGCCCGTGCGGAGCGTCATCGTGAACGTCTTGGGGTTCGTGTAGCCCCACTTCGTCGCCAGGTTGGGCGAGAACGTGCCGTTGGTGCTCTCGCGGATCAGCGTGTCGTAGACGGGCGCGAGGAAGTAGTTCATGTTGATGCTTCCCTGCGCGGGGTCGAAGTTCGGGTTGGTCCCGGTCAGGCTCGCGAACAGCAGGTTGCTGTTGGTGGCGGCGGCGGCGCTGCCACCGCCCCCGGCGACCGCGACCGCGACGGCCGCGCACAGCGCGAGCGTCGCGACTCCCCGGATTGCTCGTGAACGCATGGCTCCTCCTTGTGGTTTCTTGCAGCTGGTTGACGACCTCGAGCGCGCGGGCGGTCAGTCCTCCGCGCGCGCCGAGGCGTGGATCTCCGAGCCGGGGCGCCAGCGGGCGGCCGCGATCAGGTCGCGGTACCAGAGGGCGCTCGCCTTGGGGATGCGGGTGGAGGTCGGGTAGTCGACGTAGACGATCCCGAACCGCTCCGAGTAGCCGAACGACCACTCGAAGTTGTCGAACAGGCTCCAAACGAAGTAGCCGCGCACGTCCGCGCCCGCCTCGAGCGCCGCGGCGACGGCGGCGACGTGCCCGTCGAGGTAGGCGATCCGGTCGTCGTCGGCGATCGCCCCCTCCGGGGGCACGTAGTCGTGGGCCGCCGCGCCGTTCTCGGTGATGAAGACCGGGACGTCGTAGTCGCGGGCGATGCGCAGCAGGAGGTCGGTCATCGCCTCGGGGACGATCGGCCAGCCCATCGAGCTCGTCGGCACGCTGGGGCGATCGACGTCGGCGATCGGCATCCCGAAGGACATCGCCTCGTCGCTGCGCCCGAGCACGTCGCCGCGGCGACCGGCGGCCACCCGCTCGCGGGCGGCGACCATGCGCGGGTGGTACGTGTTGACGCCCAGGAAGTCGATCGACGTGGCGATCGTCGCCAGGTCGCCGTCGAGGACCGGCCCGTCGTCGGCCGCCCAGGTCGCCGAGAACGGGCCGATCTCCCGCGGATAGCCCCTCCCGAACACGGGGTCGGCGAACGAGCGGTTCATCTGCGCGTCGGCGACCGCCGCGGCCGCGACGTCGTCGGGATGGTCGCTGGCCGCGTCGACGCGCGCCATGTTCAGGGCGAGGCCCAGCTCGCGGCCGGCCGGCAGGACGGCGCGCAGCGCCTGGGTGGCCAGGCCGTGGCCGAGCAGCAGGTGGTGGTGGGCGCGGGCGGCGCTCGCGAGGTCCGCGATCCCCGGCGCATGCAGGCCGACGCCGTAGCCCAGCCACGCCGCGACCCACGGCTCGTTGACCGTCACCCAGCGCCTCACGCGATCGCCGAGCGCCTCGCCCACGACGGTCGCGTAGTCGGCGAACCGCGCCGCCGTGTCGCGCGCTGGCCAGCCGCCCTCGTCCTGCAGCCCCTGCGGCAGGTCCCAGTGGTACAGCGTCGCCATCGGCTCGATGTCGCGGGCGAGCAGGCCGTCGACCAGCCGGCGGTAGAAGTCGAGGCCCTGTGGGTTGGCCGGCCCGCGACCCGCCGGCTGGATCCGCGGCCAGGCGATCGAGAACCTGTACGCCCGCAGCCCGAGCGACGCCATCAGGTCGAGGTCGGACTCGAGGCGGTGGTAGTGGTCGCAGGCCACGTCGCCGGTGTCGCCGCGCGTCGTGCGGCCCGGCTCGTGGCTGAAGACGTCCCAGATGGAGGCGCCGCGTCCCCCCTCTCGCGCGGCGCCCTCGATCTGGTAGGCCGAGGTCGCCGCCCCCCAGACGAACTCGCGCGGGAACCGCGACCCGAGAATCCCCTGGGCGATGACTCGCTCGGCGTGCTCGTCGGCACCCAAACGTTCGGATTCCATATGTATTTCCTACAGCTTGGACCAGGGGAATGTCAAGAGCGAGGACTTCCGATCCTGAATACGGGACGATCTTCCGCTGACAGGCCCAGCATTTGGGCGATTCCAAAAAGTTCGTAGTCCGATCATTCTGCCCGGCCTGCGATAGACTGCCGCGCCGATGCCCCGTGACGGCGACCTCCGCGCGCTGCGCCAGATGAACCGGCGCCGCGTCGTCGACGAGCTGATCCGCCAGGGGCCGCTGACCCAGGCCCAGCTGGCCCGCTCGACCGGGCTCTCGCCGGCGACGGTGTCGAGCATCGTCCGCGGGCTGTCGGAGGCCGGCTCGGTCGAGATGGCCGACACCGGCCCGCCGGGCCGCCGCGGTCGCATCGTGCAGCTCGCGTCCGATCTCGGCATCGTCGTCGGCATCGACATCGGCCATCGCCACCTGCGAGTGGCCCTCGGCGCGCTCGACTACTCGATCCTCGGCGAGGCCGCCTGCCCGCTGCCGCCGGACCACGACCTCGAGGAGGACCTCGACCGGGCCGAGCGCCTGATCGAGCCGCTGCTGCGCGAGCGCCGCCTGACCCGCGACCATGTCGTGCACACGGCGGTCGGGCTGCCCGCGCCGCTCGACGTCGACAGCGGCCGGCTCGTCACGTCGCCGCATCTGCCCACCTGGGACAGCCACGTCGGCGACGCGATCGCCGCGCGCCTGGGCGACGACGTCGAGATCGACAAC
>DASZVK010000260.1:0-25810 GCA_035547175.1 Solirubrobacteraceae bacterium | reverse complement strand
TGTGCCCGACCGGCCCGTCGTAGGGGATCGGGTACGGCGTCGGGCGCACGGCGACGAAGCCGTAGCTGCCGTCCTCGCGCGTCAGGAAGCGCCCGCGCAGGTGGTCCTCGGGCGCCTCCGAGTCCTGGACGGCGTAGAGCTCGTTGTCGCCGTTCTGCCAGACGTCGAGCTCGGCCCCGGCGATCGGCGTGCCGTCGAGGCTGCGCACCACCCCGTGGATCCACGTCTGCTCGCCGGCGGGCATCTCGTCGATGCGCTCGCCGTAGGAGCGCAGCGGCGAGCCGGGGACGTAGAACGGCCCCAGCACGGTCGACTCGGTCGCCGGCGGCGGATAGCGATGGCCGAGCGCGTCGACGAGCATCGAGAGGCCGAGCGCGTCGGACCACAGGATCCACTCCTGGCGGCGCTCGTCGGTGATGTGACCGGTCGCGGTCAGCGTCGCGACCGCCCGCTGCCACTCCTCGAAGGTCAGCCCGACCTCGCTGACGAAGCCGTGCAGGTGACGCACCAGCGCCTGCATGATCTCCCGCAGGCGCGGGTCGGGGCAGTCGTCGAACGACGCGATCGCCCTCGCCGTGATGTCGGCCGGCGCGGTCTGGCTCATCCTCGATCCTCCTCCGGGTGGCTCCTGCCCCGCCAGTCTGCCAGGCTTGCCGTCCATGGGCACAGACACCGACTCCCTGGAGATCCGCGCGCTGGTGGAGCGCTGGGCCGTGACGCGCGACGCGCTGGACTGGGAGGCGTTTCGCTCGGTCTGGCACGAGGACGGGCGGATGATGGCGACGTGGTGGCAGGGCCCGTTCGAGGACTTCATCCGTGTCTCGGTGGAGGGCTTCGAGCGCGGCGTGCGGATCCTGCACTTCCTGGGCGGCGGCACCGTCGAGGTCGCCGGCGATCGCGCGGTCGCGCAGACGAAGATGACGATCTCCCAGCGCGCGCAGGTCGAGGGCGTGCTCTGCGACGTGGTCTGCACGGGGCGCTTCTATGACTTCTTCGAGCGCCGCGGCGGCCGCTGGGGGCTGGTGCTGCGCCAGCCGATCTACGAGAAGGACCGCCTCGACCCGGTCACGCCCGGGGCGGTGCCGTCGCTGGACGGCGAGCTGCTGGCGTCGTTCCCCGAGGGCTACCGACACCTCGCCTACCTGCAGCGCCGGATCGGCTACGACGTCAAGCCCGACATGCCCGGCCTCACCGGGCCCGAGGTCGACGCGCTCTACGCCGACGGCGGGCGCTGGCTGGCCGGAGACCCGCTCGGGCGCTGACGGGACCCGGCCATGGACCTCCAGCTCGAGGGCAAGCGCGCGGTCGTGACCGGCGGCAGCCGCGGGATCGGCCTGGCGGCGGCGCGGGCGCTGGCCGCCGAGGGCTGCGACGTGGCGCTCGTCGCGCGCGGCGCGCAGGCGCTCGAGGAGGCGGCCGCGAGCGTGGCGGCGCAGAGCGGCCGCACCGCCGTCGCGATCCCGGCCGACACAGGCGCGGACGACTCCGTCGCGCGCATGGCGCGCGAGGCGATCGCGCGGCTCGGCGGCGTCGACGTGCTCGTCAACGCCGCCGCGCGGCCCAACCGCGGCACCGGGATCACCGAGGACGACCTCGAGTTCGAGCTCAACGTCAAGCTCCGCGGCTACCTGCGCTGCGCCCGCGCGCTGGCGCCGGAGATGGCGGCGCGCGGCTGGGGCAGGATCGTCAACGTCAGCGGCCTGGCGGCGCGCAACACCGGCTCGATCGTCGGCTCGGTGCGCAACGTCGCCGTGGCCGCGATGACGAAGAACCTCGCCGAGGAGCTCGGCCCGCAGGGCATCAACGTGACCGTCGTGCACCCGGGCATGACCGTGACCGAGGCCACGGCCGGCCGCCTCGAGGCGATCGCCCGCCAGCGCGGCACGACGCCCGAGGAGGCGCGGGCGCAGATGGCGGCGTCGGTCTCGATCGGGCGCCTGGTGACGGCCGAGGAGGTCGCCTGGGTGATCGCCTTCCTCGCCAGCCCGCGGTCGGTGGCGATCAACGGCGACGCGGTGGTCGCCGGCGGCGGGCAGCGGGGCACGATCCACTACTGACGCCCGGCTCGATAGGCTGCCGCGCATGGGAATGGTCGCCGCCGCCACCGCCGCCGTGATCGTGTGGATCGTCCTCTGGGCGATCGGCTTCGGCCGCGTCGGCGACGCCTTCATCATCGCCGTGCCGACGATCGTGGTCCTCGCCGCGATCGTGCGCAACGTCGTGCGCGGCCTCTCCCGGTAGCGGCGGCGCGGCGCACGCCTCGCGCGGCGGCAGGCCGCCCGTCCGCACCCGGCGGCGAGCACACGGCGGTGACGATCGGCTTGACTAGCGCCGTACAGCATTTCTAAACTAGCCGTGCAGCATTCCTATACCCACGCCCGGCCGTGGCGGATGCGAAAGCTGGCATTGCCAAAGGCGCTGCAGTGAGGCGTGAGGCGGCTGCCGGGCATGCGCAGTGTGCACGGACGAGCCGGGTTCACGACGGAGGAGGAGGGTCAATGGAAGGGAACGTCGCACAGGCTCGGCCGCGCCGAGCCCGAATCGCGGTCGGCGCGTGTGCGCTCGCCGCCGTTCTCCTGCTGGCGTTGGTGGCGGGATCGGCATCCGCCGCGACCGGCCACGCCAGCTCGACGAAGGCGCCGCGCATCGCGTACCTGTCGTTCGCGGTCGCCAACAGCTACGACGCCCCGATGCTCGCGGCAGCCAAGAAGGCGGCCAAGAAGGGCGGGGCCACGATCCAGGTCTTCGACGCCAACAACGATCCCAAGAAGCAGCTCGCGCAGCTGCAGACGGCGACGAGCTCCGGGCAGTACGACGCGATCATCGTCCAGCCGATCTTCGGCACCGGCCTGCTGACCGCGGTCAAGGCGGCGATCGCCAAGGGCATCAAGGTCGTCGCCCTCGACCAGATCCTGGGCCCGAAGCTCAGCACGAACAAGTCGCAGGTCAAGGGCCTGTCCGGGAGCATCGTCCAGGTCCCGACCACGATCGGCTCGCAGCTCGGCAAGCTGACCGTGCGGGCGTGCACGGCGAACAAGCTCAACCCGTGCAACGTGGGCTACCTCTACGACATCAAGGCCTCGGCGCTGGACATCGCGATCCGCAAGGCCTACGTCGACGTCGTCAAGTCGCATCCCGAGATCAAGCAGGTGGCCGACGGCCAGAGCTTCTTCACGCCGGCCAACGGCCTGAAGGCGTTCCAGACCATGCTCCAGTCGGCGCCGAGCATGAACCTCCTGGTCGGCTCCGACCAGGGCATCGAGGGCGCGGTGCAGGTCGCCTCGAAGGACATGGTGCTCGTCGGCTACGGCGGCAGTGAGGCGGCCAAGCGCGGCATCGCCTCCGGGCGCTGGTTCGGCAGCGTCTGGCAGGTGCCGGCCACCGAGGGTCGCCTGGCGGCCGAGTGCGCCGTCTCGGCGGTCAAGACCGGCAAGGCCTGCAAGACCCCGAACCTGGGGCTGCCGGTCGTGACGAAGGCGAACGTCAGCAAGTACTCGGGCGAGTGGCCCGGGTAGCAGCGGCGACGCCGACCGATCATCGGGCGCTCCCCGCCGCGCGCTACGGCGCGCGGCGGGGAGCCATCAACGCGACGCGAAGGATCGACGATGGCCAGCAGAGTGGATGAGTGGATCGCGGGCTACGGCCGCGCCTGGGAGGAGCGGGACGCCGACGCCGCGGCGGCGCTGTTCACCGAGGACGCGCTCTACCGCGACAACCCCTACGGCGAGGCCCACGTGGGCCACGACGGCGTCCGCGCCTACTGGGCGGGCGTGACCTCCACGCAGGACGCGGTGAAGGTGCGCTTCGGCGAGCCGATCGTCGCCGCCGACGAGCGCAAGGCGGCGGTCGAGTTCTGGGTGACGATGCTCAACGGCGGCGCCGAGGTGAGCCTGACCGGGATCCTGTTCCTGCGCTTCGCGTCCGACGGTCGCTGCGAGGAGCTGCGCGAGGCGTGGCACTTCGAGACCGGCCATCACGAGCCGCCGGACGGCTGGGGACGGTAGGTGGCGGGCTCGGGCGATCTCGCGCACGTCGAGCTGCGCGGGATCACCAAGCGGTTCGCCGGCACGACGGCGCTCGACGACGTCACCGTCGCGATCCGGGCGGGCTCCGTCCACGCGCTGGTGGGCGAGAACGGCGCCGGCAAGTCGACGCTCGGCAAGATCCTGGCCGGCGTCCACTCGCCCGACGAGGGCCAGCTCCTGATCCGCGGCGAGCCGGTCAGCCTGCACTCCCCGCGCGAGGCGCTCGACCACGGGATCGCGACGATCGGCCAGGAGCCGTCGGTCGTCCCCTACCTGACGGTCGCCGAGAACGTCTTCCTCGGCGCCGAGCCGCGCCGGCTGGGCACCGTGCGCCGCCGCGCGCTGCACAGGCGCTACGACGCGCTGCTGGGCTCGTCGGGGTTCACGCTGCGCGGCGACCGGCTGGCGGGGTCGCTGCGGATCTCCGAGCAGCAGGAGGTCGAGATCCTGCGCGCCCTGTCGCGATCGGCCGAGGTCGTGATCATGGACGAGCCGACCGCGGCGCTCAGCGGGCCCGACACCGCCCGGCTGCACGAGATCGTCCGCTCGCTCGCCGCCCAGGGCAAGACGGTCCTGCTGATCTCGCACTTCCTGCGCGAGGTGCTCGACCTGGCCGACACGGTGACGATCCTGCGCGACGGCCGCTTCGTGCGGACCGCGTCCACCGACAGCGAGACCGAGGACTCGCTCATCGAGGGGATGCTGGGCCGCCCGCTCGCCTCGACCTTCCCGCCCAAGCGACCCCCCGCGGCCGACGCGCCCGTCGTGCTGCGCGCGAGCGGCGTGCGGGCGCCCGGCGTCGCCGGCGTCGACCTCGTCGTCCGGGCCGGGGAGATCGTCGGCCTGGCCGGCCTCGTCGGCGCGGGCCGCTCCGAGCTCGGCCTGGCGCTGTTCGGCGCCAACCCGGTCCACGACGGCGAGATCACGCTCAACGACGCGCCCCTGCGCGGCGGCCCGCGCCGGCGCCTGCAGGCGGGCCTCGCGCTGATCCCCGAGTCGCGCAAGGACCAGGGCCTGGTCCTCGATCGGCCGGTCTTCGAGAACGCCAGCCTGCCGCGGCTGCGCTCCCTCAGCCGCGCCGGCGTCGTCACCCGCCGGCACGAGCAGTCCGAGACGCACGCGGTGCTCGAGCGCTGCGACGTGCGGGCGCGGAGCTTCCGCGCGCCGGTCCGCGCGCTCTCCGGCGGCAACCAGCAGAAGGTGCTCTTCGCCCGCGTCTTCCTCTGCCAGCCGTCGCTGGTCATCGCCGACGAGCCGACCCGCGGCGTCGACGTGGGCGCCAAGCGGGCGATCTACGACTTCCTCGCCGAGCTGGCCGAGCAGGGGCTCGGCGTGCTCCTGATCTCCTCCGAGCTCGAGGAGCTGATCGGGCTCGCCCACCGCGTCGTCGTGATGCGCGCCGGGCAGGTCGCCGCCGAGCTCGACGGCGATGCCATCGACGAGTCGGCGATCCTCGCAGCCGCGTTCGGCAATCGACCCAGGGAGGCCGCATGATGGACGCATCCGACGCCGGCGAACCGACGCCGCCGCCCGAGGCCGCTCCGCCGCCCGAGGCCGCTTCGGCGGCCGGCGCCCCGGCCGCGGGAGGGCCCGCGGGCCCCTGGCACGCCAAGCTCACGCGCGCCGTCGAGGTGCGCAACGTCGGGATCCTGCTCCCGTTCGTGGCGCTGTTCATCAGCCTCTCGATCGCCAGCTCGCCGTTCGCCACGAAGACCAACCTGCTGCAGATCCTCGACCAGCAGGCCGCGACGCTGATCATCGCCGCGGCGGGCACGCTCGTGCTCGTCGCCGGTGGGATCGACCTCTCCGTCGGCGCGACCTACTCGCTGGCCGGCGTCACGGCGGCGCGCATGGCCGAGCACACGAGCCCCGCCGTCGCCATCCTCATCGGCATCGCCGCCGGCGTGCTGGTCGGGGCGGTCAACGGCCTCGTCGTGACCGTGCTGCGGATCAACTCGCTGATCGTCACGCTGGCCACGGCGTTCATCGCCGGCGGCGTGGCGACGCGGATAACCAACGGCAACCTGCTCGTCCTCTTCGACCACCCGTCGTTCGGCGACCTGGCCAAGACCGAGGCGCTGGGCGTCAAGACGTCGATCTGGATCATGCTCGCAGCGGTCATCGTGATCGGCTTCGTCCTCGGGCGGGCGACGGTCGGGCGCTACATCTACGCGGTCGGCGGCAACGACCAGGCGGCGCTGCTCGCCGGCGTGCCCGTCAACGCGGTCCGCGTGCTGACGTTCGTGCTGAGCGGCGCCGCCGCGGGCCTGGCCGGCGTGCTCGACACCGCGCGCGTGCTCAGCGCGCAGGCCTCGACGGGCGACATCAACCTCACGTTCTCCGTGCTGACCGGCATCGTCGTCGGCGGGACGAGCATCCTCGGCGGCATCGGCGCCGTCTGGCGCACCGTCGTCGGCGTGCTGTTCATCGCGCTGATCTACAACGGCTACGAGCTGCTGCACTTCAACGTCGTCTACGAGCCGATCATCCTCGGCGTGATCCTGATCGCCGCGGTCGCGCTGGACTCCTGGAGCAGGCGCCGGCAATGAGCTCCGACACGTCGCCCGGCCCCCGGGTCGCGATCGCCGGCGCCTCCGGCAAGCTCGGCCGGCGCACCGCCGAGCTGCTGCTGGAGCGTCACGGGGCGCAAGAGCCGATCCTCGTGACCCGCACGCCCGACGCGGTCGCCGACCTCGCACGGGCCGGCGCCGTCGTGCGGCGCGGGGACTACGACGAGCCCGAGTCGCTGCGCGAGGCCTTCGCCGGGGCCGAGCGGCTGCTGCTGATCAGCGCCTCGGACCTCGAGGTCCGCGTGCGCCAGCACCGTGCGGCGATCGACGCCGCCCGGCAGGCGGGCGTGCGCCACGTCGTCTACACGTCGGCGCTGCGCCCGGAGCCGCCCAACCCCGCGGCGATCGCGCCCAGTCACCACGCGACCGAGCTCGCGCTCGCCGAGAGCGGGATGGACCGGACGATCCTGCGCAACAGCCTGTACTCCGAGTACCAGGCGCCCGAGGCGAGCGCCGCGATCGCCGGCGGCGTGCTGACCCACAACCGCGGCGACGGACGGATCGCCTACGTCTCCCGCGAGGACTGCGCGGCGGTCTGCGCCGTGGTGCTGTCCTCGCCCGGCCACGAGGGCGCCGTCTACGACGTGACCGGCCCCGAGGCGTTCGACGCCGCCGGGCTGGCGCGGCTCTACGGAGAGCTCGGCGGCCGCACGATCGAGACCGAGGCGCTCGACGACGAGACCTTCGCCGAGCGGATCGGCGCCGCCGCGGGCGACGACGACCACGCCCGCTACGGCGCGCTGCTGGTCACGTCGCTGGGCCGCGCGGTCCGCGAGGGGTACATGGCCGCCTGCAGCGACGTCGTCGAGCGGCTGACCTCCCGCCCCGCTCGCACGTTGCGGGAGGTCCTGGCCGCCGACGAGTCCCTCCGCTAGCTACACGGCAGGAACGAGTTCGTCATCGCCGTCTTGATGCTGACCGGCTTGCTGATGAGCTTGTTCTTGCGCAGGAAGCTCTCCTGGGCCGACCACACCGACGGCGACTGCCACCCGAGGCAGTGCGCCTTGGTCTCGGCGCTGGTGGCGACCTTCGTGCTCGCCTTCCAGATCGCCAGGCTCGACGGCTTGTCGACGCTCGGGTAGGCCTTGGTCAGCGCGGCGCTGGCCGCGTCGGGATGGGCGATCGACCACTGCAGCGCCTGCGACCACGCCTTCATGAAGCGCTTGACCACGTCGGCGTGCGACTTCGCGTAGGACTCCGACGTCACGATGCCGAACGTGTAGAAGCGCGGGATCCCGTGCCTGTAGTACTGGATCTCGGTGTAGGTCGACTTGTCGCTCAGCGGCTTCTTGAGCTTCTGGTTGTAGAGGATCGGCTCGTACCACGAGATCGCCTCGTAGCAGTCGATCCGGCCCGTCAGCAGCTGCGGCACGCCCGCGAAGCCGGCGACGACGACCTTGATCTTCGACTCGTCGATGTTGTTCGCCTTGAGCATCTGCTCGAACATGACCTTGTCGGAGGGGATGCCCGTCAGCCCGACGGTGTGCCCTTCGAGGTCCTTGAGCGACTTGATGCCCTGCGACGCCGGGCACAGCAGCTCGAGCGTCCCGAACTGGTGCGTCGTCCCGATCGAGACGATCGGCAGCCCCTTGGCGCGGGCGAGGATCACGTCGGGCGAGTGCACGAGCCCGATGTTGGCCGCCCCGTTGGCGATCAGCTTGGCCGGGTCCGCGCCCGTCGCGGGCGTGATGAACGACACGTCCAGGCCCTGCTTCTCGAAGAACCCCTTCGCCTTGCCGGCGATCAGGTTGGCGTCATAGCCGCCCGGGGCGAAGTTGAAGACGAACTTGACCTTCGTCGTGCTGGCGGCCGACCCCGGCGCGGCGGACGCTCCCGCCCACACCGCTCCGATCGCGACCGCGCAGCACAGGACTGCGAGCTTCCTCATTGTCTGGCTCCTTTCACCGCGTCGCTGCTGCACGTGCCCGAGCCCGGGGCAGTCCGGGGCTCGGCTTGAACCGCCGGCGGCGAGCCCGGACGGAGTGCCGCCAGGGAAGGCTGAGCCGCTCGATGCCGGCGACGATCAAGTAGAGGGCGATGCCCGAGAGGGAGAGCAGGAAGATCGAGGCGAACACCCGCGTCGTCTCGAGCTGCTGGGTGTCGGTGATGATCAGGTAGCCCATCCCGCGGTCGGCGCCCACCCACTCGCTCACGGTCGCGCCGATCACCGACAGCGTGGCCGCCACCTTGAGGCCGGCGAAGATGTACGGCAGGCCCGACGGGAACGTGAGCTTGCGGAAGATCTGCAGCCGCGACGCGTTCAGCGAGCGGAACAGGCGCACGAGCTCCGGGTCGACCGCGCGCAGGCCGGAGACCGTGTTGACCGTCAGCGGGAAGAAGGCGACCAGCGCGGTGACCAGGACGCGCGGCAGGATGTCGTAGCCGAACCAGATGACGAGCACCGGCGCGATCGCGATGACCGGCACCGTCTGCGAGGCGATCACCAGCGGGAAGACGCCGCGGCGGAAGACCGCCGAGCCCGCGATGAGGATGCCCAGCCCGACGCCGACGACGGCCGCGAGGCCGAAGCCGAGCAGCATCTCGACGATCGTCACCCGCAGGTTGGGCAGCAGGATGTCCGCGTCGGTGACCGCCTTGCTGACGATCGAGGCCGGCGCCGGCAGGACGTAGGTCTTGATGTCGAAGACGGCGACGACGACCTCCCAGACCGCCAGCAGGCCGACGACGACCGCCGCCGAGACGAGGTGCCCGCGCACCAGGCGCCACGCGACCAGCGCGCGCGACGGCGACGGCGGCGACGACGACGGGCCGGGTCCGCCCTGGCGCTCGCTCATCGCACGGCCTCCGCCCGCTCCTCCCAGACCAGGTCCAGCACCTGGCGCTTGAGCTCGGCGAAGTGCGGGTCGCCGACCGTCTCGTGGGTGCGCGGGCGCGGGAGGTCGACGTCGACGACGCCCTTGACGTGCGCCGGCCGGCGCGTCAGCACGTAGGTCCGGTCGGAGAGCAGGACGGCCTCCTCGGGATCGTGCGTGATGAACAGGACCGTCCGCGGGAAGTCGGCGCAGACGCCCTGCAGCCACTCGTGCAGGCCCGCGCGCGTGAGCGCGTCGACGGCGCTGAACGGCTCGTCGAGCAGCAGCAGGCTCTTCTCGCACAGGAACGTGCGCATCAGCGCGACGCGCTGGCGCATGCCGCCCGAGAGCCCGGCCGGGTAGAAGTCCTCGAAGCCGCCCAGCCCGAACATCGGCATCATCTCCCGCGCGCGCTCGCGCGCGGCCGCGCGCGGCTCGCCCGCGAGCTCGGGCCCGAGCGCGATGTTGTCGATCACGCGCCGCCAGCCCAGCAGCAGGTCCTTCTGCATCATGTAGGCGACGTGGCCGGTCGAGCCGGTGATGTCGCGGCCGTCGACGTAGACGCCGCCCGACGTCGGCGCCAGCAGGCCGGCGAGGATGTGGAAGAGCGTCGACTTGCCCGAGCCCGTCGGGCCGACGACCGCCACGAACTGGTTCTCCTCGGCGACGAGGTCGAGCCCGTCGAGCACCGGCAGCGGCTGCCCCGCGTCGTCCTTGAACTCGTGGTGGATGGCCCTGAGCTCGAGCTTCGCCGTCGCGCCCGATGCGGCGTGCGCGTCCGTCAATCGATCTGCCACGGCAACCACACCTTCTCCTCGATCGTTGCTGCACACCGTCGACTGCTGGCGCGACCGTACACCATCGCTGCACATATCATCAAGTGCAGCTTTACGAGTCGCGCGGGCCTGCCCGCGCGACTCCCTAGAAGGACGGCGCCTCGCCGCTTCCCGGGTCGAGCAGGCCGCCCGCGCGCAGGCGGACCGCATGCGCCGAGTGCGCCGCCTCGCGCACGATGCGCTCGACGTCGTAGGCGATCAGCTCGCCGCCGCGCTTGAGGATGCGCCCGTCGATCATCACGGTGTCGACGTTCGCGGGCGTGGCCGAGCGCACGATCGCCGACTCGACGTCGGCGGCCGGCGCGATGTTGACGTCGTCGGCGCGGATCAGGATCACGTCGGCGCGCTTGCCCGGCGTCAGCGAGCCGACCTGGCCCGCCAGCCCCAGCGCGCGGGCGCCGTCGATCGTCGTCAGCTCGATGCACTTGCGCAGCGAGATCGGCTCGAGGTCGGCGGTGTCGGTCCCCTGCCACGGGATCCCCATGTTCCAGGCGACGTTCATCGCCTCGAAGAGGTTGACCGGCGCGATCGACGTGGCGTCGATCGAGAGCGACAGGCTGACGCCCGCGGCGAGGTTCTTCAGCAGCGCCCGGCGCGGGTCGCCGGCCTCGCCGAGGCGCAGCTCGGAGTGCACCGAGTAGCTCAGCGGCGTGCCGGTGCGGGCCAGCGCCTCGCGGTCGGCGTCCGTCGCCGCCAGGTAGTGGGCGATCAGGAAGTCCGGGCCGAGGTAGCCCTTCGCCTCGAGGTCGGGCCCGCTGACCGCCGTCTCGGCGCCCTGCATCGTGTGGATGCACACGGGCAGGCCGCGCGCGCGGACGTCCTCCATCTCGCGCTCGAAGACGTCGTAGTCGCCGAGGTCGGGCCCGCGCAGGTTGATGCCGAGGTGGACGAGGCCCTGCAGCGGCGACGCCGAGCCGAACCACTCGCGCTGGACGCGGTCGACGTCGGCGAACTCGAGCGCCTGGTCGACGGGCAGGCCGTCCGGGTGGCCGTAGGCGTAGCGCGCCCGCGCGGCGGCGTCTCGGTGCGCCCGCAGCTCGGCGTCGGCGTGGGCCGGCGTGCGCGTGTTGTGCGACCAGTTGTGGACGGTCGTGATCCCGGCGTTGACCGCGTCGACGAGGCCCAGCAGGACGCTGTTGTAGAAGTCCTCGGGCTCGTAGTGGGCGGCCGTCGCCCACTTGGCGGGGAAGTAGTCGAAGCCCCCGTCCATGATGAAGTTGCGGCCGAGCGAGCTCCACATGTGGAAGTGGGTCTCGATCAGGCCCGGCATGACGATCATCCGCGAGGCGTCGATCACCTCGGCGCCGTCGGCCGGCAGGTCCCGGCCGACCGCGACGATCTCGCCGTCGCGGACGCGCACGTCGCCCGGCACGAGGATGCCGACGTCGGGGTCGACCGAGACGACCGCGCCGCCGGCGATCAGGTAGTCGCCCCGCTCGCCGGGGCTCCGGCCCGCGGTCGCGCCCTCGTCGCCCGCCCGGCGCTCCGGCAGCGGCATCGACGCGCCCGAGCCGCCGTCGTCCGGCCGCAGCATCGCCCTGCGGCCGGCCGGGATCGGCCGACCGCACCCGTCACGAGGCTCGAAGGACATGGCGGTCGCCTAGGAGAGCTCCTTGGCGGCCAGCTCGGCGCCGTCGGAGAGCGCCTGGAGCTTGAGCCACGCCACGTCGGGATCGACCTGGGAGAACTTGATGAACGTGTCGAAGCCGCAGTCGGTGCCCGCCAGCAGGCGGTCGGCGCCGATGAACTGCCCGACGCGCACGAGCCGGTCGGCGACGACCTGCGGGTGCTCGATGTAGTTGGACTTCGTGTCGATCACGCCGAGGATCACCTTCATGTCGTCGGGGATCGCGATCTCGCCGAAGACGCGCCACTCGTGCTCGTGGCGGGGGTTGCCGCCCTCGGGGTAGATCGTGCCGACGTTGGCCTTGAGGACCGTCGGCAGGATCTTCTCGAGGCCGATGTCGTGGTGGTGCGGGCCGGCGTAGTTGCCCCAGCACAGGTGCAGGCGCACCCTCTCCTTCGGGATCCCCTCGAGCGCGGCGTTGATCGCCTCGATCGCGAGCGGCAGGTGCTGGTCCCAGCTGGTGATGCTCGAGCCGACCGAGCGCGAGTGCGCGGCCATCGCCAGGTCCGGCGAGTCGATCTGCAGGTTGAGGCCCGCGTCGACGATCGTGTTGTACTCGTAGGCGAGCTCCTTGGCGAGCACGCCGAGGTACTCCTCGTGCGAGGCGTAGTAGTGGTTGGGGTAGTTGTAGGCGATCTGGCCGGGGCTGATCGCGCCCATGAAGGCCGTCTCCGGCGGGTCGTCGCCGAGCGCCGCCTTGAGGTTGGCGATGTCGCGCCGCACGGCCTCCTTGTCGTGCATCTCGACCGGGCCGACGCAGTTGGAGAACGTGACGTGGGCCATCGCGTCGGTCGCGAACAGGCGCATCGCCAGGTTCGGGAACGGAGCGACGTCGTCGCTCTGGAACTCCGCCGGGCCCTCGAAGCCGGTGAAGCGCTGGTTGACGTACGTGCTGAACCCGGGCTTGCCGAGCTCGCCGTCGCTGACGATGTCGACGCCGACGTCGTGCTGGTGCTTGACGACCTCCTTGACGCCCTCGGCGATGCTCGCCTCCAGCTCGGCCTCGTCGTACTCCTTGCCGTCCATCTTGGCCCACATCAGGTCGATGACGTGCTGCGGGCGCGGGAGGCTTCCCGCGTGGGTCACGGCGATCCGGTGCGCCATTGCTGGTCTCTCCTCGGCCTCGGCTTGTGAAGTGGCGGGTCACACCTACGACTCTGAGGAGGCGCAACCGCAGGCATGAAACTACCTGTAGGCCGCCATGGGCGTCAAGTAACCCTTGACAGTGGCCTCAGTGGGAGGCGGCGCCGAGCCGGCTGCGGACCGACGCCACGATCGCCTCGACGCCGGGCAGGAACGCGTCCTCCAGCGGCGGGCTGTAGGGGATCGGGTGCTCGGGGGTCGCCAGCCGCCAGACGTCGTCGACGTCGTGCAGGCCGTGCTCGGCGGCGACGGCGAGCACCTCGCCGCCCCAGCCGCCGTTGGCCGGGCCCTCCTCGACCACCGCGAGGCGGTGCGTCTTGGCCAGCGAGGCGAGGATCGCGTCGGTGTCCATCGGCCGCAGCGTGCGCAGGTCGAGCACCTCGGCGGAGATGCCGTCGGCGGCGAGCGCCTCGGCGGCCTGCAGGCAGTCGCCGACGCCCTTCATCACCGAGACGAGCGTCACGTCGGCGCCCTCGCGCGCGACGCGCGCGCGGCCGAGCGGCACGTCGGGCACGTCGCCGTCGACCTCCTCCTTGACGCCGTACAGGCGCTTGTGCTCGAGGAAGAGCACCGGGTTGTCGTCGCGGATCGCCGCCTTGAGCAGCGCCTTGGCCTCCGACGGCGACGACGGCGCGGCGACCTTGATCCCCGGCACGTTGTGGAACCAGCCGATCGGGCTCTGCGAGTGGATCGCGCCGAAGCGCCCGCCCGCGCCGACCGCCGAGCGCACGACCAGCGGCACGCTGCCGCGCCCGCCCGACAGGTAGAAGAACTTCGCCGACTGGTTGACGAGGCTGTCCATCGCCAGGAACAGGAAGTCCCCGAACATGATCTCGATCACCGGCCGCAGCCCGTTGACGGCGGCGCCGTAGGCGGCGCCGGTGATCGCCAGCTCGGAGATCGGCGTGTCGAAGACGCGCTCGGAGCCGTGGCGCTCCTGGAGGCCGGGCGTCGCGGCGAACACGCCGCCCTGGACGGAGGCCACGTCCTCGCCGAAGAGGACCACGCGCTCGTCGCGGGCCAGCTCCTCGTCGAGGGCGTCGCGGATCGCGGTGCGGAAGTCGAGCGTCGGCATCGTCGCTAGGCGAACTCGGGGACCGGGCCGGGCTGCGGGTAGGGCGCGGCGAGGCCCGCCTGCACCATCCGCTCGAGCTGCTCGTCGACCTCGGCGTCGATCGCGTCGACGTCGGCGTCGCCGGCGCCGAGCGCGCCGACCAGCCGCTCGCGCGCGACCTTCAGCGGGTCGCGCTCGCGCCAGGCCTCGAGCTCGCCGGGCTTGCGGTAGGCGCCCGGGTCCGAGCGCGAGTGGCCGACGAAGCGGTAGGTCATCGCCTGGATGAACTGCGGCCCCTCGCCGGCGCGCGCGCGGCCGACGGCCTCGCGCGCGGCGTCGCGCACGACCCACACGTCGTTGCCGTCGATCGTCACGGCCGGGATGCCGAACGTCTCCGGCCGCGCCTCGATGCGCCCGGCGGTGACGTCCTCCCACGGCGTGAACTCGCCGTAGAGGTTGTTCTCGCAGACGTAGAGCACCGGCAGCGACATGACCTTGGCGAAGTTCAGGCACTCGTGGAAGTAGCCCTGGTTGGTCGTGCCGTCGCCGAAGTAGGCGACGGCGACGCCGCCCGTGCGCCGCAGCGCCAGCGAGGCGCCGGTCGCGGCCGCGATGCTGCCGCCGATGATCCCGTAGCAGCCCATCAGCCGGTGCTCGAGGTCGATCACGTTCATCGAGCCGGCGCGACCGCCGCAGACGCCGGTCGCGCGGCCGAGCATCTCGTCGAGCAGCCCCTGCGGGTCGACGCCGAGCGCGAGCGCGTGGCCGTGGCCGCGGTAGGTGCCGGCGACGCGGTCCTCGTCGCCGAGCGCCGAGCTGACGCCCACGGCGACGGCCTCCTGGCCGGAGTACAGGTGCGTGGTGCCGTGCACCTCGCCCTTCTGGAACAGCGACTGGATCGTGTCCTCGAAGCGGCGGATCAGCCGCATGCGGCGGTAGAGGTCGAGCCCGTCCTGCGTCTGCGCGCCCGCCTGCGCGCCGGTGGTCGCCGACGCGCTCACGACGGCGTCCCCTCGCCGACGAGGTCGGCGCCGCGCACGTAGGTCTTGCCGCAGACGAGCAGCTCCTCGGCCGGGAAGCGCGTGATCACCTCGGGGCCCTCGGCGCGCACGACGACCTCCTCCTCGATGCGCGCGGCGGAGCGGCCGTCGCTGGCCGGGCAGTAGGTCTCCAGCGCGAAGACCATGCCCTCCTCGATCGTGACCGGGTCGTCGAACGAGTGCAGGCGCGAGATCATCGGCGACTCGTAGAGGCCGACGCCGAGGCCGTGCCCGAACTGCAGGCCGAAGCACGCCTCCTCGCTGGGGAAGCCGAGCTCCTGGGCCGTCGGCCAGACCTCGGCGATCTGCGCCGTCGTGACGCCGGGGCGCACCATCGCGATCGCGTTGTCCAGCCACTCGCGGCACTGCTTGTAGGCGGCCAGCTGCGACGCCGTCGCGCCGCCGACGCAGAACGTGCGGTAGTAGCACGTGCGGTAGCCCATGAACGAGTGGATGATGTCGAAGAACGCCTGGTCGCCGGGCCGCAGCAGGCGGTCGGAGAAGACGTGCGGGTGGGGGTTGCAGCGATCGCCGGAGACGGCGTTGATCGCCTCGACCTGCTCGGAGCCCAGCTCGAACAGCAGCCGCTGGGCGTCGGCGACGACCTCGTGCTCGCGGACCCCGGGGCGCAGCGTGCGATAGATCTGCTCGTAGACCGCGTCGACGATCCCCGCCGCGTGGTCGAGCAGCGCGATCTCGTCCTCGGTCTTGATCTTGCGCGCCGCCATCAGCACCGGCTGCGCGTTGCCGACCGCGATGTTGCGCCGCTGCAGCGAGTAGATCGTCTCCATGTCGGTGAGGTCGATGCCGAGCGGCTCGCCCTCGAGGCCGTGCTCGCGCAGGACCTCGTGGATGTGGCCGGCGAGCAGATCGGGCACGCCCGTCTGCTCGGGCATCGCGCCGCGCATCGACGAGACGCCCGCGCGCCAGCTGCTCTCCGGCAGCCACGGCGCGTAGAGCTGGTGGTGCTTGGCCGCCGAGCCGAAGTCCCATAGCACCGGATCGCCGACGCGCGGCAGCAGCGCGCAGCGCGCGCTCTTGTCCCGCGCCCACTCGCCGATATGCGTGCTCGTGACGTAGCGGATGTTGTTCTGGTCGAACAGCAGGACCGCCCCGAGATCCGACGCCTCGAGCGCGGCCCGCACCCGCTGCAGGCGATCGGCGCGCAATCGAACGAAGTCGACGCGCTGCTCCCAATCGACGGCCATCGTCGCACCGCGGGACGCGATCATGCTCGTAGCTCCTTCGACATCGTTCAGCCACAGTAAACGCCACGCGGCGGCAGCGTCAAGCGCTGCTGTCTGACGGGAGGCCGCGCGGACGGACCGCGCTCACCCCACGTCCAGGCACGGTGAACGGCCGCCGCGGCGGCCGTCAGAGCCCGCTCGCGCGCGCCTGCTCACGACCGAGCACCGCCCAGTCGCGCTCGGCGTCGCCCTGGGCCATCGCGGCCAGCAGCCGGTCGCGCAGCACGGATCCGCTGGGCAGCGGCACGGTCGCCGCGCCGGCCGCCGCGAGCGTCAGGTCGATGTCCTTGAGCGCCAGCCGCGTCGTGAACCCGACGCGGTCGTAGTCCTGCTCGACGATGATCTGGCCGTAGACCTTGTAGGCCGGCGCGGCGAACAGGCCGCCCGCCAGGACCTCCTGGAAGACGGCCGGGTCGACGTCGTACTTGCGCACGAGCGCGAACGCCTCGGCCATCGTCTCGATCGCGCAGCCGAGCGCGAAGTTGTTGGCGAGCTTGATCGCCGTCGCCGACTCGGGGCGCTCGCCGGCATCGAAGGTGTGGCGGCCGATCGCCGCGAGCAGCGGGCGGATCCGGTCGACCGCGGCGGCCGGCCCGGCGGCGACGATCCCGAGCCCGCCGGCGGCGGCGACGTCGGGGCGGCCGAGCACCGGCGCGGCGACGAGCACCTGGCCCGCGTCGGCGTGGGCGCGCGCGAGCTCGCCGACAACGCCGACCCCGTGCGTGCCCATGCAGACGTGGATGCCGCCGGGCGCCAGCGCGGCGCGGATGCCGCCCTCGCCCAGCGCGACCTCGCGCAGCGCGCCGTCGTCGGCGAGCATCGTCATCGCCACGTCGCGGCCCGAGCAGGCCTCGTCGACCGAGCCCGCGGCCGTCGCGCCGCGCGACGTCAGGTCGCCCTCGCGGCCCGGCGTCCGGTTCCACACGACGAGGTCGTATCCGGCGTCGGCGACGCGGCCCGCGATGGCGCTCCCCATCCGCCCGAGGCCCATGAAGCCGACCTTCACGTCAGTCAAGGAGTGCCCTCTCTCGGTCCGTTTGTGTATAGGCTAGCTGAACACCCCGCGTCACAGGGTCCCTCGGGGACCCTATCCCCAGGAGGAGAGGTCGAAGTGCTCAAGGCCACTGCGGACCGCCCGCTCGCAACGTCGATCATCGGCTCGCTGCCGCGGCCGAGCTGGTACACCGAGAACCTCGGCGCGCGCACGTTCCTCGACGCGATGGTCGACATCGGCTTCCGCGACCAGTACCAGGACGCGCTCACCGTCTACCTGCACCAGCAGGAGGTCGCCGGCCTCGACGTCGTCACCGACGGCGACGCGCGCTTCGACCACGACGTCGGAGGCCAGAGCTGGAGCCGCTACCCGACGCAGCACATGGACGGCTTCGACCGCCACAACCCGGTCCTGGCGACCGTCGGCGCCGGCGGCATCCGCTTCCCGCGCGGGCACATCCTCCACGACTACATGGAGGCGCGGGTGATGCCGAAGGTCGTCGGCCCGATCGGCCGCGGCGACCTCCAGTACACGGAGATGTGGAAGGCCGCCCAGCGGCTGACCACCAAGCCGGTCAAGTTCGGCACGGTCACGCCCGAGCTGGTCGCGTTCGCCGTCCAGGACGACTACTACCCCGACCTGCAGTCGCGGATCATGGCGCTCAGCGACGCCCTCAACGCCGAGCTGCACGACCTCGCCGACGCCGGCTGTCCGGCGATCCAGATGGAGGAGCCGCAGATCCACATGCTCGCCGGCAAGGCGCGCGTGGTCGGCGACGCGATCACCGCCGAGTTCATGGTCGACGTCTTCAACAACACGGTCAAGGGGCTGCGCGACAAGACCGAGGTGTGGTGCCACACCTGCTGGGGCAACCCCTCGGCCCAGCGCATGTTCGACCAGGTGCAGTCCTACCTGCCGGGGCTCGAGCTGCTCGACCAGGTCGACGCCGACGTGATCACGTTCGAGACGCGCGCCTCGGGTGCCACCGAGATCGAGGCGATCGCCAAGGCGATCGGCTCCGACAAGAAGATCGCGATCGGCATGATCGACCACCACACGCTGCAGGTCGAGTCGCCGACCGAGGTCGCCGAGCTCGCGCGCCAGGTGCTCGAGCACGTCCCGCCGGAGCGCCTGATCCTGACGTCGGACTGCGGCATGGGCCGCGAGGGCATGCCCCGCCGGCACGCCTTCTACAAGATCGTCTCGCTCGTGCTGGGCGCGAACATCGTCCGCGAGGAGGCGGGCCTGCCGACCGTCGAGGTCCTGGCCGCCGACCCCAGCCTCTCGCTGCTGCGCGTGCAGTCATGATCCGCGCGGCGATCGCAGGGCTCGGCTGGTGGGGCAAGACGATCGTGGAGTCTGCCGAGGGCAGCGACGCGATCGAGTTCGTCGCCGGCACCACGCGGAGGCTGTCCGACGACGCGCGCGCGTTCGGCGAGCAGCACGGGCTGCGGCTCGCCGACGACCTCGACGCGATCCTGGCCGACGACGGCGTCGACGCCGTCGTGCTGGCCACGCCGCACTCGCTCCACACCGAGCAGGTCGTCGCCGCCGCCCGGGCCGGCAAGCACGTCTTCTGCGAGAAGCCGTTCGCGCTGACCAAGGCCGACGCGGAGGCCGCGGTCGCGGCGACCGAGCAGGCCGGCGTCACGCTCGGCCTCGGCTACAACCGCCGCTTCCACCCCGAGATGACCAAGCTGCGCGAGCGCATCCGCTCGGGCGAGCTGGGCACGATCCTCCACGTCGAGGCGACGATGACGTTCCCCAACGCGCTGTCGCTGTCGGCCGACGCCTGGCGGGCGAGCCGCGAGGAGACGCCGGCGGGCGGCCTGACGCCGATGGGCGTGCACGCGATCGACGGGATGATCGACCTCTGCGGGCCGATCGACCACGTCTACTGCCAGAGCTTCCGGCGCGTCGTCGAGATCGACGCCGACGACACGACGTCGATGCTGTTCCGCATGCGCGACGGGATGTCCGGCTACCTGGGGACGATGACCGCGACCGGGCCCGGCTTCAGCTTCCAGGTCTTCGGGTCGGGCGGCTGGGTGCGCCTGGAGGGCATGACGCACGTCGCCGGCGCCTCGTCGGAGGAGCGCCGCACGCGGCTGTTCGGGACGTGCAGGTTCCAGCCCGTCAAGGGCGGGGCCGAGGTCTGGGAGGCCGAGCGGCTCGACGTCACCAGGGCGTCGCTCGAGGCGTTCGCCGCCGCCGCCTCGGGCGGCCCGGCCTACCCGATCCCCACCGACGAGATGATCCACGGCGCGGCCGTGACCGAGGCCGTCATCCGCGCCGCGCAGACCGGCGCCGTCGAGACGGTCGCCTGACCACCACCCCAGGAGCGCAACATGGACCTTGGCGCCGGCATCGGCCACCTGACGTACTCGACGCTCGTGCACCCCGGCGACACGTGGGCCGAGATGTGGGAGAGCCTCACCACCTACGTGCCGCAGGTCAAGCGGCGCGTGTCCCCCGACGCCCCGTTCGGCGTCTCGCTGCGGCTGTCGAACGCCTCCGCCGCGACGCTCGCGGCCGACGCGGGCGAGCGCGAGCGGCTCAAGGGCTTCCTCGACGACAACGACCTCTACCTCTACACGGTCAACGCCTTCCCCTACGGGCCGTTCAAGAACGTGCGCGTCAAGGAGCAGGTCTACGAGCCCGACTGGCGCTCGGAGGAGCGCACGCAGTACACGATCAACGTCGCCGAGGTGCTCGCCGAGGTCGGCACGCCCGACCTCGACCCGTCGATCCAGACCGCGCCGCTGGGCTTCAAGCCCAACGTCAGCGGCCCCGACGTCGTCGCCAGCTACGCCGAGCACGTGCTGCGCGTCGCCGCGCGGCTGGTCGACATCGAGCGGCGCACCGGGCGCGTCGTGACGCTCGCGATCGAGCCCGAGCCCTACTGCTTCCTGGAGACCACCGACGAGACGGTCGCGTTCTTCGCCGAGCACCTCTACTCCGGCGCCGGCGCGCGGCGGCTGGCCCAGCTCGCCGACCTGCCGGTCTCCGAGGCGATCCTGGCGCTGCGCCGCCACGTCGGCGTCGTCTTCGACATCTGCCACCAGGCGCTCGAGTACGAGGACATCCCCGAGTCGCTGGGCAAGCTCGTCGACGCCGGCGTCCCGATCCTCAAGCTCCAGGAGGCGGCCGCGGTCTACATCCCGCAGGTCACCGACGAGATCGTCGAGGTCCTGCGCCGCTACGCCGACACGATCTACCTGACGCAGACGATGCAGATGAAGGACGGCGAGCTGACGCGCTTCCTCAACCTCGAGGACGCCTTCCAGGCCTGGGAGTCGGACCCCGGCGAGCGCGAGTGGCGCGTGCACTTCCACATCCCGGTGTTCCTCGACGACCTCGGGGCGTTCCGCTCGACGCGCTTCGCCGTCGAGGACGCGCTGCGGGTCCACAAGCAGCAGCAGCTCTCGCCGCAGCTCGAGATCGAGACCTACACCTGGGACGTGCTGCCCGACGAGCTCAAGACGGGCGACATCGTCGACTACGTCTGCCGCGAGCTGGAGTGGGTGCGCGGCGAGCTGGTCGGCCCGGGCGCCGGCGCCTGACGCGAGCGCTCAGGCGTCGCCCCACTCGGCCCGGGCGTCGGACCCGTGGCGGCCGATGACGAACCAGATCGCCTTGACCGGCTCCTCGCCGATCGTCGCCAGCCGGTGCGGCTGCTGGGAGTCGAAGCAGATCGAGTCGCCGGGCTCGAGCTCGTACTCGTCGAAGCCGACGGTGACGCGCAGGCGGCCGCTGAGGATGAGCCCGTACTCGCGGCCCGAATGGCGCATGAAGGTGTCGCCCGCGCTCGAGGCGCCGTCGACGTCGTAGGTCGCCTCGAGGAAGTCGACGTCGCGGTCGCCGGTCGGGTTGAGCCGCTCCCAGGTGACGCCCGAGGCCATCTCGATGACCTTGCGGTCGGCCATCCGCTGGACGAGCTCCTCGGGCCCGTGGCGCAGCCCGCGCAGCGTGATCGCGCCGGGCTCGCCGGCGGCGGGCGCCGCGGACCGGCCCGGCGCCGGCGGGAACAGCTCGTCGAACGAGATGCCGAGCTCGTTGACGATCGCGTAGAGCGTGCTCACCGAGGGGCGCGAGCGGCCGGTCTCGATCTGCGACAGCGCCGACGGCGAGATCTCCAGGCGCGCGGCGAGCTTGCGCAGGCTGAGCCCGCGCTCCTCGCGCTTGGCGCGCAGGCGCTTGCCGATCTCGTCCTCGGGGCGCTCCTGCAACGCTGCGGCTTCCACGGCGGGCATCCTGGTCGGGGGTTCTGACGGCGGCCCTGTCCAGCGTCGCTTACAGGGCCTCCGCCGACTGTACAGCGCGGACGAACAGTCGTGGGAAAGTCGTCCGGCTCAGGCGGCCGGCGCGACGCCCGCCCGATCGAGCAGCGCGCGACCCGCGGCCTCGAAGTTCTCCTCGGTGACGTAGACGTGCTGTGCCGCCGCGAGCGCGTTGCGGTAGTGGCGCTGGAGCGGATGGTCGAGGGCGAGCACGCGACCGCCGCCGTAGCGGAACAGCTCCGCCACGGTCTCCAGGCACGTCTCCAGCGTCAGCGTGACGCGCGCCATCACGGTGGCGACGACGCCGTCGTCGAGCAGGCCGGCGCGGGTGCTGTCCCGGCCCAGGACGACCGCCTCGCGCTGGAGCGCCCGCGCCGAGGCGATCCTCGCCTCCGCGCGGCCGAGCGCCTTGTGGAAGGCGACGCGGTCCGACAGCCGCGACCCCGCAGCCTTGCGCGCCGTGCCGCTGGCGAGCGCGATCATGTCGTCGACCGCCCGCCGCGCGATGCCGACCGCGACCGGCCCGAGCTCGTTGCCGACGAAGACCATCGGCGGCTGCTCGTAGAGCGGGCCGCCGCGCTTGGGCGGCTCGCCGACCGCCCGCACGGCGAGCTCGGCCGGCACGAGCACGTCCTCGACGGACACGTCGTTGCTGCCCGTGCCCTGCAGCCCGGCGACGTGCCAGTTGTCGTGGATCGTCGCCTCGCCGATCGGCACGCAGACCCAGAGCGCGTCGGCGGGCCCGCCGCCCTCGGGCACGGCGCCGCCGATCACCCAGTCGGCGTGCGGGCTGCCGCTGCAGAAGCCCCACCGGCCGGTGACGCGGTAGCCGCCGTCGACGGGCACGGCGCGGCCGCGAGGGGCGAACTGGCCGCACATGATCGGCGGGCGCGACTCGTCGGAGAAGACCCGGCGGATCCCCTCGTCGGGCAGCAGGCCGGCCATCAGCCCCGTGACGCCGTTGCCGACCATCATCGCCCAGCCCGCCGAGGCGTCGTGGTAGGCGACCTGCTCGAGGACGTCGCAGAAGTCCAGCGGGTCGAGCTCGAAGCCGCCGAGCTCGTGCGGCGTCTTCAGCCAGAACAGGCCGATCTCCCGCATGCGGGCGACGACCTCCGGCGTGAGCGTGCCGTCGAGCTCGGCCTGCGTCGCGCCCCCCTCGATGAGGTCGGCGGCGTCGGCGACGCCCTCGATCAGCCGGGCGGCCGCTTCGCGGCTCGCGTCGCGGGCAGCGGCCTCCTGGGCGACGTTGGACACGGCAAGGCTCCTCCCTGTTTGGTCTGACAAGCATAGCGTCAGACCTGGTAGGCTGGCCGGCAGAGGAGGAGCTCGTGAGCCAGGTCGACCTGTCGCCGCTGTTCACGCCACTGACGGTCAGGGGCGTCACGCTTCGCAACCGCTTCGTGCTGCCGGCGATGCAGCGGGCGTGGTGCGAGGACGGCGCGCCGCCCGCGGCGATGGCCGAGTACTACCGCCAGCGCGCCGAGGGCGGGGCCGCGCTGATCCTCAGCGAGGCGTGCGCGGTCGACCACGTCACCGCCACGGCCCAGCCGCGCGCGTCGCGGATGAACGCCGCGACGCAGGAGGCGTGGGCGGCCTGCTTCGACGCCGCCCACCGCCACGGCGGCCGCTTCTTCCTGCAGCTCTGGCACGAGGGCGGCAGCCGCGACCCGAGCGACGGCCAGACGATCACGCCCTCGGGGCTGCTCGGCCCGGACATCCCGGCGGGCCGGATCGCGACCGAGGCGGACATGCAGGAGCTGCGCGAGGCCTACGCGCGCAGCGCCCGCCTCGCGGTCGAGGCCGGCGCCGACGGCGTCGAGGTCCACTGCTGCCACGGCTACTTCCTCGACCTCTGGCTGTGGGCGAAGACCAACCGGCGCGCCGACGGCTACGGCGGCGACGACGTCGCCGACCGCGTGCGCTTCCCCTGCGAGGTGATCGCCGCCGTGCGCGACGCGGTCGGGCCGGACGTGCCGGTCTCTGTGCGCTTCTCGCAGTGGAAGGAGGTCGACTACCAGGCGCGCGCGGCGCAGACGCCCGCGGAGCTCGAGGCGATGATCGCCGCCTTCCGCCGCGCGGGCGCCGACCTCGTCAGCGCGTCGACGCGCTGGTTCGACCGGCCCGCGTGGCCGGAGCTGGACGATCGCCTCAGCCTCGCCGGCTGGGTCAAGCGCGTCACCGACGCGCCGGTCGTCACCGTCGGCAGCGTCGGCCTCGACGTCGACGTGATGAACAGCCTGCGTGGCAGCGACGTGGCGCAGGGCCGCTGGGAGGAGTCGCTGGCCGAGCTGATGCGGCGCTTCCGCGGCGGCGAGTTCGACCTCGTCGCCGTCGGCCGCAGCCTGATCGCCGACCCCGAGTTCGTCGCCAAGGTCCGCGACGGGCGCTACGACGAGATCAGGGTCTTCACCAAGGCCGACATCAAGGACCTCGACGCGTGGGAGAGCGAGCTCCTGCACGCGGCCGAGCGCCGGGCGCTGGAAGCGGAGCTGGGACGATGACCGAGCGCATCCTGCGGCAGAAGAACTACGAGCTGCTCGCCGAGACGCTCCAGGAGCGGATCATCGACGGCGACCTCCGGCCCGGCGACGAGCTGCCCCCCGAGCGCGTGCTGATGGAGGACTACGGGGTCGGGCGCTCGTCGGTCCGCGAGGCGCTGCGGATCCTCGAGTCGCGCGGGCTCATCACCCAGCCCGGCAACGGCTTCACGGTGCGCGAGCTGGCCAACGCGCTCGGCGGCCCGATGCAGCTCGTCGCGAGCGTCAACCGCCTGAGCACGCCGCAGCTGTTCGAGGTGCGCGAGACGATGGAGATCGCGATCGCCGGCGCCGCCGCCGAGCGCCGCGACGACGCCGACCTCGACGCCCTGCTCGCCGCGCACGTGGCGATGCTCGAGGCGCCCGACGAGCGGAGCCGCATCGAGGCCGACGTGCGCTTCCACGTGCTCGTCGCGCGCGCCTCGCGCAACCCCCTCTACGAGCACGTGATGGTCGGCGTGCGCGACGTCCTGCGGCGCGCGCTCGAGCGGATCCGGCCCCTGACGCCGGTCGCCGAGCGGGTCGCCGAGCAGCACCGGGCGATCCTCGACGCGATCGAGGACGGCGATCCGGACGCCGCGCGGGCGGCGATGGCGCACCACCTCGCGGAGGTCCGGCGGGAGATGGACGAGACCGGCGCGATCAGCGAGCCGACGGGCAGAGGGCGTCGATCGCGAAGTCGCTGAGCGTCGCCGCCACGGCGACGCGGCGGTCGGCGAGCCCGGCCGCGCGGTCGGCGAGCCCGAGCTCCTCGAGCACCGCCGGGGTGTCGGCCCCGTAGGGCGCCGGCCAGCGGACGGCGGCCACGGGCGTGCGCGAGAAGCGCGGCGACGGGCCGGTGGTGCGCCGCCGCATGCCGAGGTGCTCGCGCGAGACCGACAGCCCGCGCGCGACGGCGTAGGGATCGTCGAGCATCTCGCCGACCGTGCGGCAGCCGAGCGCCTCGAAGCCCGCGGCGCGCAGCGACGGCAGCCACTCGCCGACGGGACGCGCGGCGATGCGCCGCTCGAGCTCGGCCTCGAGCGCGGCGCCGTCCAGCCCCGCGAGGTCGGCCAGCTCGGGCACGCCGACGAGCCCCGGCCGCGCGCCGTCGCCCTGGGTCAGGAAGAGCCAGCGATCGGCGGCGCGGTAGAGGCGACGCAGCGGGCCGCGCCCGTGCTCGTCGTAGGACGGCTCCTCGCCGAGCACGAACGGGATCTGGTGGAACGTGCAGACCTGCGCCAGCGACGTCGCGACTCGCTGGCCGCGACCGGTGCGCATGCGGTGCAGCAGCGCCAGCGTGACGCCGAACGCCCCGAGGATGCCCGCCCCGTAGTCGGCGATCCGGCGCATCGGCTGGTAGGCCGGCCGGCCGCCGGCGCCCTGGCGCACGGTCAGGCCGGTCGTCGTCTGGCCGAGCTGCTCGTAGCCGCGCCCGCCGCCCCACGGCCCGTCGTGGCCGTAGGCGCTCACGGCGCAGTGGACGATGTCCGGCCGGCGCTCGGAGACCTCGTCGTAGCCGAGGCCGAGGCCCTCGGCGACGCCGCGGGTGAAGTTCACGACCAGCACGTCGGCGCGGTCGACCAGCCGGTGGGCGACCTCGACGCCCTCCTCCGTGCCGAGATCGACGAGCACGGTGCGCTTGCCGCGGTTGAGCGACAG
>DASZVK010000259.1:0-1655 GCA_035547175.1 Solirubrobacteraceae bacterium | reverse complement strand
CCGATCGCCGCCGCTCGCGCCGCCGCGCGGGCAGCGCCGCCGGACAGCCAGATCGCCTGGCCGGCGACGACGGCCTGCCACAGCGCCGCGCCGACGAGCAGCACGATCGGCAGCAGCGCGACCAGCTCGACCGACGCCTGGCCGCGGGAGCCGGCGGGCAGGCGTCGACTCCCGCGGGGGCCGGCGGCGATCCGGGCGCGACGGGGACAGGGCATCGCCGCACGGTCGCGCGCGCATGCGCGCGTCATGCGCGCGGACTGCGCCGGGACCTACAGGCGGTACGTGCGGTAGTGCTGCCAGCAGGCGTACAGGCCGTACGCCGCGACGCCCATCGCCACGAGCCAGCCGAACGTGCCCAGGCCGGTGTCGAACAGCTTCGAGCGCGCGGCCATCGCCAGCACCGCGAGGCCGAGCGATCCGTAGAGGATCGTGCGGTGGCGGTCGCCGAGCACCTGCAGGTCCATGCGATGCGCCTGGTAGAGGCGCACGCCGAGCAGCAGGAAGACGATCGTGAAGACGAGGCTCACCGCGTTGCCGACGAAGTCGGACGCACGACCGCCCTCGGGCACGAAGGCGACGATCGCCGCGAGGGCGGCGACGATCGCGACGTTGCGCAGCGTCCGGAGCCGCATCGCCTACAAGCGTAGGGAACCCGCGCGGTCGCCCCGCGTCAGGCGACCGTGAGCTCGGCGTCGACGTCCGAGACGCCGGCGGCGGCGCCGTCGCCGGCGGCGCGGGCGACGGCCTGGGCCTCGGCGACGACCGACTCGCCGGTCGGCTGCGGGGCGAAGCGGTAGCCGACGCCGAAGTGGGTGTGGATGTAGCGCCAGCCGGGCGACGCCTTCTCGAGCTTCTGGCGCAGCTTGCGCACGAACACGTCGACCGAGCGGTCGCCGCGGGCCATCGTGTAGCCCCACACGCGCTCGTAGATCTCCTCGCGCTCGAGCACGCGCCCCTCGGCGGCGGCGAGCAGCGAGATCAGCTCGAACTCGCGCCGGGTGAGGTCGATCGAGCGGCCGCCGGCGAACGCCTGGAACTGGTCGGCGCGGACCTCGATCTCGCCGGCGACGACCGGCCCGGCGACGGGCGCCTCGTTGCGGCGCCGGCGGCGGACGACGGCCTCGACGCGGGCGATGACCTCCTCCGGGTGGCACGGCTTGGTGATCCAGTCGTCGGCCCCGAGGCGCAGCCCACGGACGCGCTGGGCGACCGTCGAGGGGCCCGTGCAGACGACGACCGCCAGGCTCGGCAGCGCCGCGCAGATCCGCTCCAGCTCCTCGAAGGCGCGCGGCCCGAACAGCACCGGGTCGACGACGACCGCCGCCAGGCGCATCGAGACGAGCGCGTCGGCCGGCACCGGTCCGCCGAGCACGCGGTGCTCCCAGCCGAGCCGGTCCATGCGCTTGCCGAGGACCTGGAGGAAGCCGGAGTCGGAGTCGATGACGGCAACTCGCGGCGCGAGGTCGCTCGTGGACGTCCTTTCGGCCATGTCCAGGAGGAGTCTAGACCCTGCCCGCGCTGGACGCGAAAGCCGGTTCACAGCCCGATAACACGCAATTTGCGGGCGTTTGACCCCGTCGCGCGCCCGCGCGGCGCGCGACCCGTCAGGCCGCCCGGCGCGCGCTCGCGACGCCGGCGCCGAGCGCCCGCCGGTA
>DASZVK010000258.1:0-14156 GCA_035547175.1 Solirubrobacteraceae bacterium | reverse complement strand
CGACTCGTCGACGTGGAGCGGCAGCGCGGAGGCCTTGACGCCGAGGTTCGGCAGCGAGGCCGCCCGCTCGAGCTCGCGTGCGGCCTCGTCGAGCCCGGCTGCGTCGAGGCGGCCCTCGAGGCCGAAGTGGTCGATCGCGATCCGCAGCCGGTCGTGGGCGGCGGCGACGCGCGCCAGGTCCCGCGTCGCGCCTGGCGCGTAGGCCATCACCGGGACATCCGCGGTCTCCGCCTCGCGCCAGAACCAGTCGGCGGTGCCGTCCAGCAGCCATGTCCGCTTCTCGCGGGTGAAGGTGACCCGCACCGCGCCCAGCCCCGGCGTCGAGCGCCACGAGCGCACGAGCGCCCGCCCGGCGGCCTCGTCGCGCAGCGGCACGCGCAGCACGGCGACGAACCGCTGCGGCCAGCGGCGCGCGGCGTCGAGCGCCAGATCGGGGCGGTCGCCCTCGAATGCCGGCGGCACGAGCGCGGCCTGCGCCACGCCCGCGTCGTCCATGTGGGCGATCAGCTGCTCGGCCGACAGGGACGGAAAGCGATGGTCGGCGCCGTGGACGGGATCGGCCCAGGGCCGCTCGGGGCTGTTGGGCGCCCAGACGTGCACCTGGGCGTCGCAGACCGGCGCATCGTCGTGCACGAATAAATATATTATATGCCAATGCTCCGGAGCCTGCTCTCGGTGCCGGCCGACCGGCCCGAGGACTTCGACGCCGCCCGGAGCGCCGGAGCCGACGGGCTGTGCTTCGATCTCGAGGACGCCGTCCCCGTGGCCGAGAAGGCGAAGGCGCGCTCCGTCGTCGCCCACGTGCTCGAGTCCTGGAGGAGCCCGGTGCCGCTCTGGGTCCGCGTCAACGCGGTCGACAGCGGGCTCTGCGCCGACGACCTCGATGCGATCGCCCGTCCGGCGCTCGCCGGCGTCCAGCTGCCCAAGGCGGAGTCCGCGGAGGACGTCCGGACGGTCGACCGGCTGCTCGCCGGCCACGAGCGGGCGCGGAGCCTGGGCCCGGGATCGATCGGCGTGATCGCGACGATCGAGTCGGCGCGCGGGCTGCTCGACGTGCTCGAGGTCGCCACGGCGGCGCCGCGCGTCGTCGCGCTGATGCCCGCCATCGGCGCGGGCGGCGATCTCCAACGCGACCTCGGCTACGTCACCACCGACGACGAGCGCGGGATGCTCCACGCTCGCTCTCGTGTCGTCCTCGCAGCGCGGGCCGCGGGGATCGTCCCGCTGGACGGCGTGCACGTCGACGTCGGCCTGGTCGGCTTCGAGCGCAGTGCGACGGCCGCGCGCCGTCTCGGCTTCCGCGGGAAGAAGGTCTTCCACCACGAGCACGTCGAGCCGGCCAACCGGATCTTCGGCGACGAGGGCGACTCCAGCCAAGATCGTACATAATGTGCAGAATGCTCGGCCTGCATCCCGATCCGGCGCGATCGGTCAATCCCCCGACGCGCCCGCAGTACCCATTCGACGAGCCGCCCACGGCTCGCGAGCGGTCCGAGCCGACCTATCCGGTCACCGCAGAGCTGGGCGTCGAGATCCCGGCGCCCGATGGCGTGCGGCTCATGGCGGACGTGTTCCGCCCCTATGCGCCCGGGCGTCGCTTCCCGGCGCTCGTCGCGTACTCGCCGTACACGCGGCTGCTGCAGAGCACCGTCCTGCCGTCGGGCCAGAACGAGGCCGGGATCACCGAGTTCTGGGTCCCGCGCGGCTACGTCCACGTCATCGTCGACGCTCGCGGCACCGGCGACTCCGAGGGCGTCTACGACCTGCTCGGTCCGACCGAGCAGCGCGACGTCTGCGAGGTCATCGAATGGGCCGCCGTGCAGCCGTGGTGCGACGGAAACGTCGGCATGGTGGGCTGCTCGTACTTCGCGATGATCCAGCTGCTCGCGGCGATCCATCGACCGCCGAGCCTCAAGGCGATCTTCCCGTACGACGGCGCGACCGATCTGTACCGCGAGTTCTACTCGCGCGGCGGCGCGCCGACGGCGCTGTGGTTCGCCTGGCTCAGCCAGGTGGCGGGCCACAACATCCGCGGCTCGCGCCTCCCGGACCCCTCGGGGATCGTCGAGCACGCGCGCTCGCATCTGCGCCACGAGCACCCGACGCTCGACGACTACTGGCTCGAGCGCAGCGCCTGCCCCCGGCTCGGCGAGATCGACGTCCCGGCGTACTTCGGCTGCGAGTGGAGCTTCCAGGAGCTGCATCTACGCGGCGCCTTCGAGGGTTGGGAGCGGACGGGCGCGATCCCCAAGCGGCTTCTGATCGGGCCCCGGCCCGAGCCCTACCGGGTCTACGCCGCCTACCACGGCGAGGCGCTGCGCTGGTACGACCAATGGCTGAAAGGCATGGACACCGGCGTCATGGAGGGCGCGCCGATCCGGCTCTACGACCCGGCGACGGGCACGTGGCGCGGCGAGGAGGAATGGCCGCTGGCGCGGACGCGGTGGCAGACGCTGTTCCTGTCGGCCGCCGACGGCGACGGGGCGCTGACCGACGAGGCCGGCTCCGGCGACGAGCTCTCGTGGCGCTTCGACCCGCACTCGCACGACCTGATCGCGGGACGGCCGTGCCTGACGTACCGCTCGGAGCCGTTCGCCGGCGACGTCGAGGTCACGGGGCACGTCGCGTTGCACCTCGACTTCTCGACCACGGGCACCGACGCCGACGTGTATGCCCGGCTCTACGACGAGGCGCCCGACGGGACGGCGCGCTTCCTCTGCAAGGGCGCGCTGCGCGCGTCCCACCGCGGCCTCGACGACGCGCGCTCGACCGAGACACGCCCGTACCACCATCACCGCGCCGAGGAGCCCGTGGCCGCGGGCGAGGTCGTCGAGCTCGCCGTCGAGCTGTGGCCGACGTGCAACACCTTCCGGGCGGGCCATCGCGTCCGGCTCGAGATCGCGGCAAGCGACACCGCCTTCTCCAGCATCCACGGGATCGTCCACCAGACCCAGCCCGTGCAGCTCCCCGACGCGACGCACAGCGTCCACCACGGCCGCTCGCGCCTGCTGCTGCCGACGATCCCTGCGTGACGCACCCGGCGGACGGCGCGCCCGTCCTGCGGGCGTAGGCTCTGCGTCAGGTTCGGCGTCCGGCGTGCCGATGCGCCGGCGCCCGACGCTGGCATCGACCGAGGAGCAACGCATGAGCGAGGACCGGCCGCCGTTTCCCCCCTTCACCGCCGAGGCCGCGCGCCAGAAGGTGCAGGGCGCCGAGGACGCCTGGAACACCTGCGACCCGGAGCGCGTCGCCTCGGCGTACACGGTCGACTCGGTGTGGCGCAACCGCGACACGTTCGTCACCGGCCGCGCGGAGATCATCGCCTTCCTCACGTCGAAGTGGGAGCGGGAGCTGGACTACGCGCTGCGCAAGAGCCTGTGGGCGTTCGGCGACGACCGCATCGCCGTGCGCTTCCAGTACGAGTCCCACGACGCGGCGGGGCAGTGGTACCGCAGCTACGGCAACGAGCTGTGGGAGTTCGACGAGCACGGCCTCATGCGCCGGCGCGAGGCGAGCATCAACGACGTCCCGATCGCAGAGCACGAGCGCCGCATCTTCGGGCCGCGCCCGGAGTCCGAGCGGGGCGCGGAGATCCCGCTGCGCTGAAGCGGCACGGCGCCGCCCGCTCGGCTCGCCAGGGCGCGGCCGTGCCCGCCCGCTCACAGGCTCGGCACGACGACGCCGCTGAGGTCGCGCTTCTCGGCCGAGGCCTGCAGCGCGTCGTTGATCTCGTCGAGCCGGTAGCGGCGGGTGACGATCGGCTCGGCCGTCACCCAGCCGTCCTCCATCATGCGGATGAAGCGCGGCAGGTCGCGGCGCATGTGGCAGTTGCCGTTCTGCGTGCTGACGATCTCGCGGCTCTGCACGGCGACCGTGACCTGCGGGACGGTGATCACCTGGTCGGCACGCTCGACGCTCGACAGCACGACCTTGCCGGCGCGGCGCGACATCTGGATCGCCTCGGCCTGCGCGCTGGCGAGCGTCGCGGCCTCGAAGACGTAGTCGGCGCCGCGGCCCTCGGTCAGCCGCCGGACCTGGGCGATCGAGTCCTCGACGGCGGGGTCGACGAGGTCGGTGGCGCCCAGCTCGCCGGCCAGCTCGCGCCGCCGGGCGATCGGGTCGACGGCGATGATCCGCCGCGCGCCGGCGACCCTCAGCGCCTGCACGAGCCACTGGCCGAGGTGGCCGAGGCCGACGACGGCGGCGCTCGTGCCGGGCTCGACGCGCGCGACGTTGAACACCGCGCCGAGGCCGGTCGTGATCCCGCAGCCCAGCAGGCTCAGCCACTCGTCGGGCAGGTCGGACTCGACGGGGAAGACCTGGTTCTCGGTGACGTTCATCACCTCGGCGTAGCCGCCCACGTTGCCCGCCGCGCTGACCGGCTCGCCGTCGGCGCGGTCGGCGACGTGCGGCCAGATGCCGCCGCGGTCGAACGTCTCCGAGCACTGGTCGGGGCGGCCCATGGCGCAGTAGAAGCAGACGCCGCACTCCGACGTGCCGGGCACGATCACGCGGTCGCCGGGCTTGACGTGCGTCACGTCGGCGCCGACCTCGATCACCTCGCCCATCGAGGCGTGGCCGAGGATCGTCGGCGGGATCTTCGACAGCTCGCCGCGCCAGTTGACGACGTCGGTCGAGCAGAACGGCGACGCGCCGGTGCGGATCAGCACGCGGCCGGGAGCGGGGTCGTGGTAGGCGATCTCCTCGACGACGAACGGCTCCTTGACGGCGACGAGCAGGGCGGCGCGCATGCGTAGCTGGCATCCTATGCCGGCCCTGGAGGCCGAGGAGGAGGACGTGCCATGGGCGACCCGACGCCCACCCCGGAGCAGCTCGTGCAGCGCGCCCGCGAGCTGCGCCCGATGCTCGTGCAGCGCGCCGCCGAAACCGAGGCCAACACCTTCTACGCCCAGGACGTCCACGAGGAGTTCCTGCGCGCGGGCTTCTACCGGATGCTCGTGCCGCGCCGCTTCGGCGGCTACGAGCTCTCGCCCGAGGACTTCTTCCGCGTCGTCATCGAGGTCGCCCAGGGCGACATGGGCACCGCCTGGTGCATGGCGCTGGCCAGCACGCACGCGCTCAACGTCGCGGCGATGTTCTCCGAGCAGGCGCAGGTCGAGCTGTTCGGCGACGGCGACTTCCGCTGCCCGGCGGTGGCGGCGCCGGCCGGCCAGGCGGTCAGGGCCGACGGCGGCTGGGAGGTGACCGGCCGGTGGGCCTACGGCTCGGGCTCGCCCTACGCGACGCACTTCATGGGCGCGACCTTCGCGGCCCCGTCGCAGGACGGCGGCCGGCCCGGGCCGATGCTGCTGTTCATCGCCCCGCGCGACCGCTGGGAGCGCCTCGACGACTGGGGCGCCACGCTCGGCCTGAAGGGCTCGGGCTCGCACTCGGTGCGCATGGAGAGCGCGTTCCTGCCCGACCGCTACGTGCTCGAGAACCGCTGGCTGGTCGACACCGACCCGGCCGTCAACCCGGGCTACGCGATCCACGGCAACCCGATCTACGCCCAGCGCACGCTGGCCGTCTTCCAGGCGACGCTCGGCGCGCTGGCGATCGGCGCCGTGCGCGGCGCGATCGACGAGTACGAGCAGCAGATCCGCACGCGCAGGACGCAGCGCCCGCCGATCGTGCCGCGCTACCTGGACCCCGACTACCAGGCGTGGCTCGGTCGCGCGATCGCGCGCACGGCGGCCGCGGAGGCGGCGCTGCTGGGGATGCTGCGCCGCCACCTCGAGCTGTGCCGGCGCAGCGTCGAAGGGGGCGTGCCCTACTCGCGCGAGGACGACCTGCGCCTGAACGTCGTCGCGCGCGACGCGCTGACGCTGGCCTGGACGGCGCTGCAGGACGACCTCTACCGCACCGGCGGCACGCAGGCGTCGGCCGCCGGCCAGCGCCTGGAGCGGATCTTCCGCGACGTCGCCCAGGACTGGAGCCACTTCGGCAACACGCTGCGCGACTGGACCGCGCGCGAGCTGGGCCACGAGCGCCTCGGCCTCGTCCGCGGGCCGGCGCTGCGGCCCGACACCGTCCACACCGGGACGGCGCCGTGAGCGCGGGCGCCTCTCACCAGGTGCGGCTGGCGGGGGAGATGCTCGACGCCGCGTGCGACGCGCTCGCCGCCTACGAGGAGCTCGTCCGCGCGCGCGTCGATGCGCAGGCCCACCCACCGGGCCCGCCCGCGGCGGGCGACCTCGAGACCGACTTCCGCCGCTGGATGGGTGCCGCGATCGGCCACCTCGAGACGGCCGGCCTCGTCCTCGACGACGCGGTCGCGCGCGGCGAGGACGCGCTCGCCTGGGCGCTGGCGCGCGAGGCGGCCCGGCTCGCGCACGAGACGCTCCTGCAGCTCGTCTCGCACGCGCCCGGCGCGAGCGACGCGCTGCGCCGCGCGGCCGAGCGGGCGCTGGCGACCTGGTCGGACCCGTCCGGCGCCGACGAGGACCAGGTCCTGCGCCGCATCGCGCGCGAGCGGCTCGGCGTCGAGGCCGGCTGAGGCGGGTCAGGCGCCGGGCGGGCGCAGCGGCTCGAACGAGCCGAACATCGGGCCCGGCGTGCGCGACAGCGAGTGCAGGCAGGCCTGGCACTTGCGCACGTCCCACCAGCCGCCGTCGGACAGGACGCGGTAGTCGGCGACGTCGGCCGACCCGCACTGGGGGCAGGTCGCCTCGGCGGGCGTGCGCCGCGCGTGCAGGCGCTCCTCGGAGGGTCGCGGGAAGACGTGCGGCATCGTTAGCGGCCCCCATGGCGCTCGCGCCGCAGCCGCTCGGTCGCCGCCCCGTCGACGACGAGGCCCTCGGGGTCGCGCTCGGGGTCGCCCTCGATCACGACGCCGTAGTCGCGCGCCGCGCCCGCGACCGTGACGAAGCCGTCGCGCACGTCGACGCGCACGCGCTCGGGATCGCGCGCGAGCGGGTCGCCCCAGCCGCCGGCGCCGTTGGTCAGGTAGCGCAGCAGCCCGCCGGCCGGCGTCTGCCAGACGGGTCGGCGGCCGAACCAGACGTACTCGCCGGCGGGGTCGGGCGCGTTCGTCCGCGGGTCGAGCGTGCCGGTCATCGGCGTCGAGCCGGCGAAGCTCGCGGCGTCCAGCGGCCGCAGCCGCGTGTGGTCGGCCTCGTCCTCCCAGATCCAGACGCCGCCGGTCGCGCCGTCGCGGCCGCCGTTGACGCCGAAGCCGCTCGGCTCGCGGAAGCGCAGCGAGATGCAGTTGTGGATCGCGGGCTCGAACCAGACCGAGTCCTTGACGATGGCGTCGCCGCCGCGGTGCTCGCCGGCGCCGCCGGTGTCGGGGATCGGCTCGCGGCGCAGGATCACGACCGGGAAGTCGTGCTCGATCGCCTCGATCGCCGGCGACATGCCGTTGGCCTGGTAGGTGCCGATCGCGAACGGCTCGCCGTCGCCGGCGTCGGTCGCGCCGTAGGGGCCCTGCTCGCCGCCGGCCGCGCCGACGACGGCCCACGGCGTCCCGTCGGGGTGCACGCCGAAGCCGCTGTGCAGGTTCGCCGAGCCGTGGTCGCCGCCGAACGCGGCCGCGCCGATCACCTGCGAGAACGCGCGCAGCAGCGCCGTCAGCAGCGCCTGCGTGCCCTCCCAGTAGATGAACGCCGGCCCGTCGGGCGGCAGCGCGCTGACGATCGTCCCCTCGGGCAGCACGACGTCGACCGGGCGGATCACGCCCGAGGTGAACGGCGAGCGCGGGTCGAACAGCAGCTTCAGCACGGTGCCGACCGTGCTCTTGGCGTCCAGCGCCGTGCCGTTGATCGACGTGCGCGCCTGGCGCGAGGTGCCGCTGAGGTCGACCTCGGCGCGGTCGCCGCGCTTGATCACCTTGGCGTGGACGACGAAGCGCTCCTCGGCGTCGACGCCGTCGGCGTCGAGCACCGCCTCGCCCTCCCACTCGCCGTCGGGCAGCGCCGCCAGCCCGTCGGCGATCCGCTCGGCGCTCGCGTCGCAGACGTACTCGATCGCGCCGTGCACGGCGGCGACGCCGTAGCGCTCGATCGTCTCGGTCAGCAGCCGCTCGCCGAGGTCGAGGTTGGCGCAGATCGTGATCATGTCGGGCAGCAGCAGCTCGGCGAAGCGGACGTTGTCGAAGATCAGCGAGAACGTCTCGCGCACCGGCTCGCGCGCCCGGTAGAGCGCCCGCGGCGAGAGCACGAGCCCGTTCTCGTAGGTCGTGCGCTTGGTCGTCGAGAAGCCGCCCGGCACGGCGCCGCCCATGTCGAGCTGATGGGCCTTGAGGTTGACGAAGCCGGCGACGGCGCCGTCGGCGAAGACCGGCCGGCAGAACAGCAGGTCGTTGACGTGCGTGCCGGTGCGGTAGGGGTCGTTGGCGACGATCACGTCGCCCGGCTGCAGGCGCTGCACGCCGTACTCCTCGATCGTGTTGCGGATCGAGTCGGTCATCGTGCCCGTGAACAGGATGATGCTGTTGGAGACCGCGGGCGTCGGGTAGTTCGCCGCCGGCGCGCCGGTCACGGTCGCGGCGAAGTCGTAGAAGTCGCGCAGGATCGGCGAGAACGCGGTGGTCAGGAGCTGCGCGCACATGTGCTCGACCACGTAGCGGAAGCGGTTGGCCAGCACGGTCGCGGTGAAGCGGTCGCAGGCGTAGCGCTCGGCGAACCGCGCGTCGGAGAGGTCGCGCAGGCTCATGCGCGGGCTCCCTCGTCGGACGGCTCGATGACGATCTCGCCGAAGCGCCCGACGGTCGCCGTCTGGCCGGGGCAGACGAACGTCGTCGACAGCTCCTCGCGCACGATCGCGGGGCCGGGCACGACGCTGCCGATCGCCAGCGCCGCGCGGTCGTACTCGGCGATCGGCAGCGGCTCGGGACCGAAGTGGCGCAGCTCGCCGATCCGCGTCGGCGTCGGTGGGGTGGGCGGGGTCGGACCACCGTCGCCGCCGAGCGGCTCGTAGGCGATCTTCTCGGCCGGCACGGTCAGCTCGACGCGGTACGTGGCGGCCTGCACGGGGACCGCGTCGAAGCGGTTGCCGAAGCGCCGCTCGTACTCGTCGTGGAAGCGGGCGATCATCTCGGCGACCGCGTCGGCCGCGATCGGGCCGTCGGGCACCGTCACGAACGGCGTCTCCCAGCTCTGGCCGAGCAGGCGCCCGTCGAAGCTGCGCCGCACCCGCGCGCCGTCGGGCACGTCGACGCGCTCGCGCAGCGCCGCCTCCATGCCCGCGAACATCGCCTCGATCTCGCCCGCCGCGTCGGGCGCCAGCACGAGGTAGGCGCTGCGGCTCTCGGAGTAGACGAGGTCGGTCGACAGCAGCCCGAGCGCCGAGAACAGGCCGGGGTGGGGCGGGACGATCACGCGCCGCGCGCGCAGCAGCTCGAGCGTCGCCGGGATCAGCATCGGGCCGGCGGCGCCGTAGGCGACGACCGAGAAGTCGCGCGGGTCGAGGCCGTGGCGGATCGCGATGTTCGTGATCTCCTCGGCGACGTTGGCGACCGCCAGGCGGTAGGCGAACTCGACGCGCTGCTCGAAGCGCAGGTTCGTGTCGAGCCGCTCGAACGCCGCCCGCGCGAGGCCCTCGTCGAGGCGCATCTGCCCGCCGGCGAAGCCGTCGGCGTCGAGGATGCCCATCAGCAGGCAGGCGTCGGACACCGTCGGCTGCTCGCCGCCGCGGCCATAGCAGGCGGGGCCGGGCACGGCGCCCGCGCTCTGCGGGCCGACGTGCACGTCGCCCGACGGCGAGATCGAGACGATGCTGCCGCCGCCGGCGCCGACGCTGGCGACCTCGGTGGCCAGCGCGTTGATGACGAGGTCGTGCTCGAGCGAGAAGGTGTCGTTGACGAACGGGTCGCCGCCGACGACGAGCGAGACGTCCGTCGAGGTGCCGCCGACGTCGACGCAGATCAGGTCGCCGTCGCCGATCGCCGCGCCGAAGCGCCGGCACGAGACGGTGCCCGCCGCCGGCCCGGCGAAGACGATCCGGAACGGGCGCCGCAGCGCCTCCTGCCAGGGCAGCAGCGTCGCCGTGCAGTCGGCGAAGTTCAGCTCGCCCTCGAAGCCCAGCTCGGTCAGCTCGCGGTGCAGCTGCTCGCCGTAGCCGCCGTAGAGCAGCTTCATGAGGACGTCGATCACGGTCGTCGACGCGCGCGTGAACTCCTTGGCCAGCGGCGAGACCTCGGAGGAGATCGAGATCGCCACGTCGCCGAGCGCCTCGTGCGCCAGCTCGCGCAGGCGCTCCTCGTGGGCGCTGTCGACGTACGCGTTGAGCAGGCAGATCGCGACGCCGCGCACCTCGCAGCGCGCCAGCAGCTCGAGCTGCTCGCGCGCCTGCGCCTCGTCGAGCTCGACCAGCACCGAGCCGTCGGCGCGCACGCGCTCGGTCACGCCGCGGCGCAGGTAGCGCGGCACCAGCGGCCGGTCGGCGTCGGAGAACGTGCGCCGCCAGCGCGGGTCGGTCTGCGCGTCGAGCGGGCGCCAGATGCGGCCCATCGCCAGCATGTCGCGGTGGCCCTCGGTCGTCAGGAAGCCGATCTTCGGCAGGCTGCGCGTGAGCACCGCGTTGAGGCCCATCGTGCTGGCGTGGTTGAAGACCGGCGAGCCCTCGACGCCGAGCCTGCGCGCGCCCTCGACGACCGGCGACGCCGGCGAGGCCGGGTCGGTCGCGACCTTCGTGACGTGGATGCGGCCGTCGCGCACGGCGACGACGTCGGTGAACGTGCCGCCCGCGTCGACGCCGAGCATCAGGCGGCCCCCTGCTCGCGCCGCGCGAGCTTGCCGACCGGCGCCGGCTCGCCCGCGCGCCACGGCACGCCGGCGAGGTCGACGCACGCGGCGAAGAGCTCGGGGTCGGCGTCGAGCACGCTCTGCCAGCGCTCGTCCCAGTGGCCCTGCTCGCCCTCGAAGCGCGCCCGCAGCTCGATTGCGCGCCCTGCGTCCGTCACGTCTGCCTCCTCCGGGTGCCTCGGCGCGAACCTACCGGGTGGCGTGCGGGCGATGTCGGCGCACCGCCCTCGCTCGGGTGCGACCATCTGCGCATGAGCACGCTCAGCCAGGACCACCATCCGACGTTGCGCCATGCCGATCGGGAGGCGGTCGGCGTCGAGCTCCAGACGGTGCTCGTCGTCCTCACCGACCTCGCGCTGATCGGCAAGCAGCTGCACTGGAACATCGTCGGGCCGCACTTCCGCTCGCTGCACCTGCAGCTCGACGAGTCGATCGACGAGTGGCGGCTCGCCGCCGACGACGTCGCCGAGCGCGCCGTCGCGCTCGGTCACTCGCCCGACGGGCGCGTCGCGACCGTCGCCGAGCGCACGCCGCTGGCGGCGCCCGACGCCGGCCCGCTGGCCGACGCCGACGTCGTCGCGCGGATCACGTCGCTGCTGACCGACGCCGTCGGCGTCGCGCGCGGGGCGTGCGAGCGCGTCGAGGACGTCGACGTCGTCACCGCCGACATGCTGCACGGCGTCATCGAGACGCTCGAGCGGCAGCTCTGGATGTACCGCGTCCAGGCGGCGTAGCCGACGACTGACATACGCTGGCGGCCGGTGGCCTCCGACGGCGAGATCTCCTACCGCGCCGCCGGCGTCGACTACGAGACGCTCGACGCGGGCAAGCGCAGCGCGCTCGCGCAGGCGCTGGCGACGTCGGGGCTGATGGCCGCCCGCGGGGCGACCGCCGACGACGCCTCGCGCGGCGAGCCGGCGTTCGTCTTCGACTTCGCCGGGCGCACGGTGGGCTTCGTGCTCGAGGGCCTGGGGACGAAGTCGGTCATCGCCCGCCAGGTGCTCGAGGAGCTCGGCTCGAACCGCTTCGCCGACGTCGCCTACGACACCGTCGCGGCGATCGTCAACGACCTCTGCTGCGTCGGCGCGCTGCCGCTGGTCGTCAACGCCTACTTCGCGACCGGCGCCTCGGCGTGGTACGCCGACGGCGAGCGCTCCGCGGCGCTGCTGGCGGGCTGGCGGCGCGCCTGCGAGGACGCGGGGGCGACGTGGGGCGGGGGCGAGTCGCCGTCGCTGCCGGGGCTGGTGAGCGACGCGGACATCGAGCTGGCCGGCTGCGCCGTCGGCGCCGTGCCGGAGGGCCGCGAGGCCGTGCTCGGCCGCGAGCTGGGCCCCGGCGACGAGATCGTGCTCGTCTCCAGCACCGGCCTGCACGCCAACGGGGCGTCGCTGGCGCGCGCGCTCGCCGACGGCCTGCCCGAGCGCTGGGCGACGCGGCTTGCGAGCGGGGCCCGCTTCGGCGACGCGCTGCTCGAGCCGGCGCCGGTCTACGTGCCGCTCGTCGCGTCGCTGCTGGAGGACGGCGTTCCCGTGCGCTACCTCAGCCACATCACGGGCCACGGCCTGCTGAAGCTGATGCGCCCGGCGCGCGAGCTCGGCTACGTCGTCCGCCGCCTGCCGGAGGTGCCGGAGGTGCTGGCGTTCATGGTCGCGCGCGCCGGGCTCGACGAGCGCGCCGCCTACGCGACCTTCAACATGGGGGCGGGCTTCGCCGTCTACTGCGCCGCGGGCTCGGGCGCGACCGTCGTCGAGCGCGCTGCGCGGCTGGGCCTGGGCGCGATCGTCGCCGGGGAGGTCGTCCCCGGCCCGCGCCGCGTCGTGCTCGAGCCCGTCGGCGTCGTCTTCGAGGACGACGCGATGGACCTCACGCCGGGGCGCTAGTCGGCGATCGGGCTCGCGACGCGCGCCGCTCGCACGCCGCCCGCCGCGATCTACCGCGATGTCATTGTTGGCGCCGGTGCCGGAGGGAAGGCTGCCGGGGTGGCCGCGCCGCCGGACTTCCAGATCGCGCTCGGCGCCGCGGTGCGCGAGCGCCGGCTGGAGCTCGGCCTGACGCAGGAGGGCCTGGCGCTGCGGGCCGACCTGCACCAGCGCTGGATCTCCAACGTCGAGAACGGCGTGCGCAACCCCAGCTACGGCAGCCTGCGCCGGCTCGCCTCGGGCCTCGGGCTGCCGGCCTCGGCGCTGCTCGCGCGCGCCGAGGCGCACGAGGCCCGCTGACCTCCCGCCCGGCGGGGCGCGGCCCGGGACGCGACCGGACGCCGGCGCGCTCCTTGACATGACATCGCGGTAGATGTTTGTCTATGACATGCAAGTAGACCACTCGGCTCGGATCGCGTGGTCGAGCCGACCTTCGTCCCCGCAGCCGCCCCGGAGTGCCCATGCCACCGATCCGATCCGCCTCGCGCAACCCGGCCGCGGCCGCTGTGCTGCTCGCCGCGGCCGTCGCGCTCGTCGTCGGCCTGTGCGCGCGCTCGTCGTCGGCGACGGAGGTCGCGTTCTGCGCGCGCGCCCAGCCCGGCGTCCACTGCGGTCCGGGCAACGGGCGCCAGACGGCCGGCGGCAACGGCAAGGTCAGCCACGACGGCTGGCCGCCGATCACCGGCGAGCTGCTGATCGTCGACGACGAGGGCCGCCGCGCCGAGGGGACCCCGCTCACCGACGAGATCCTCGGCGGCCACGGCTCCGACACGCTGATCGGCGGCGCCGGCAAGGACATCATCTGGGGCGACCAGCACCCGACCGGCAACGACACCTGGCAGCACGACACGCTGCGCGGCGGGCCGGGCAACGACTGGATCTACACCAGCCACGGCACCAACCACGTCTACGGCGGCACCGGCGCCGACAAGATCATCGCCTACTACGGCCACGGCGTCATCGACTGCGGCCCGGGCCACGACAACGCCGAGGTCCAGGAGAACGGCGCCTACAGGCTGATCTCCTGCGAGCACGTCTCGCACTTCTGCGTCTACGGCCACGGCGCGGACGGCCACTGCCTGAGGCCCGGCGAGCCGGGCGCCCGGCCCAAGGCCGGCAGCTGACCCCGGCCGCCGATGCCGACGATCCGCGTCGCGGGCGGGCGCCTGGTCGCAGCCGCGTGCATGGCCGCCGTCGCGGCGGGCGTCGCCTGGCGGGCACTGGTGGCGATCCACCACAGGGGGTTCGGCGGCGGCAGCGACCAGGTCGCCTACTCGACGCTCGCGACCCAGATCGCCGACCACCTGCGTTACGCGATTCCGCGCGCCCAGGACCCGTTCCACTGGGCGCCCGGGGCGCCGGCGCTGTTCGCCGTCGGCCTGCGGCTGCTCGGGCGCGGCGCCGGCGGCCTCGCCGGCGCCTACGCGATCCAGGCGATCGTCAGCGTCGCGACCCTGGCGGCGCTGTACGTCGCCGCCCGCCGGCTCGCGGGCCC